>JAFDAT010000120.1 GCA_019313725.1 Deltaproteobacteria bacterium | reverse complement strand
AGGTGCATTCTGAGAATATCCTTGCCCTGACGTTTACCAACAAGGCTGCCGAGGAGATGGGCCAACGGCTCAGCAAGGTCATCAAAAATATTGAAACGAGACCCCTTACGGCAACCTTTCATGCTTTCTGTGTGCATGTCCTGCAGGATTTTGGAAAAGAGCATAATTTCAGGATTATAGATGACATCGAAAAAAAATATTTTTTGGAACAATCCGTTAACGGGATAGAATCCACGGGTTTAACCGTCGGTTTTAAAACCAGTGACCTGATGAACAGGGTGGCCAGAGAAAAACAGCAGATCCATGGGCCCCACAAACAACCCGAGACAATAGAAAATCTACCCGAAAAGGTGTTTCAACACGTCTATAAATACTATCAGAATCTTATTCTGCGCGAGCATCTTTGGGATTATGAGGATTTGATCGGCAATGTCGTTATGATGTTTGAAAAAAATCCGGCGTTGTTAAAAAAGGTTCGAAACAGATATAGATTTGTGTTTGTGGATGAGTATCAGGATGTCAACTTTGCACAATATCGCATCATAAAGCTTCTGGCCCCACCCAATGCCAACATCTGTGTCATCGGAGACCCCGATCAAGCCATTTACAGTTTCCGGGGTTCGGATGTCAGTTATTTCAACCGTTTTATCAAAGATTACCCCCTGGCCGAGTCCATCAATCTGTCGCGTAATTACCGCTCCGTTCAGGTGGTAATCGAGGCGTCTCAACAGATGATGAAGAAAACCAGGCAAAAGGGGGATAAAGAAACAATTTTTTCGAAAATAATGGGTCCTAAAAGCATAGAAATTTTGCCTTGTGCCGATGAGCAGGGTGAAGCGGTGGTTATTGGCAAAGAAATTGAAAATATGGTCGGCGGCCTGGGGTTTTATTCCATCGATTTTGGCAAAACAGACAATGACATGGCCACAGAAGATTATTCTTTTGGTGATATGGCCATATTGTTTCGTACCGGCCGCCAGTGTGACGTTTTTGCCGAAATTTTCTGCCGGGCTGGAATTCCTTACCAGATCGCTTCAAAAGACAGCACTTTTTCCGAAAAAAGTGTGGCCACCATACTGTCTTTTCTAAAAATAATTGGAAAATCAGGTTCCTATCTGGATATGGAACGGGTTCTTAAAAATGCGGGTTCCGGGTTGGGAGAGAAAACCGTAAGACGTTGGAAAACATGGGCTTTTAAAAAAGGGTTCCGCCTGGAAGAGGCTCTCAACAACATCCGGCGGTTTCCGGTGCAACAAATAAAAAAGGACCGTCAGCTAAAATTTGTTCAATTTCTCGACAGGATTCAAAAGATGCAGTCGGAAACAGACGGGTTGAACCTGCAGGAAAAAATTCATTATATTTTGGAAAAGACCACGATTTGTGAGAAAATGGGAACGGACGGGAAGTCCAGGGAGATTTTAGAAAATTTTATAGAGGGTTCAAAAAAATATGAAACCACAGAGGATCTGTTGATGGCTTCGACCCTGCAGACGGATGCGGATGCGGTTGAAAAGGATGTAGAAAAGGTATCCCTGATGACCATACATGCATCCAAAGGCCTCGAGTTTCCAGTGGTTTTTATCTGTGGTTGCGAAAACGGTTATCTTCCATTCAAACAACAGGATGAAGATTGTGACAACGAAGGTGAAGAGCGCAGGCTGTTATATGTGGCCATGACACGAGCAAAGCAGGCCCTGTATTTATCCTATGCTAAAAAGCGTAGACTTTTTGGAAAGGTCATTACTCGGGAACCATCTAAATTTATTTGGGATATAAAGCCAGGATTAAAGCATTACCGGCATGTGGCCGATGGCCGTTTCAAAAAAAAGGGCCATACCCAACTGGACCTGTTTTAGTGGACAACGTATGAAACTTCACATCACCATCACCCTGGGTCTGTTTTTTTTTCTGGTGGCGACACCGGTTTGTGCGGATATCTATATGTACCTGGACAGCGATGGAATTCTCCACTTCACCAACACCCCCACATCATCCAATTATAAGCTGTATATCAAGGAGAAACCAAGGAAGCTGCCGGGGGCGGAAGGGTTGACCTCACGGTTTGATCATCTGATCAGCGAAGCCGCTCACACCTCGGGCGTTTCCTTTTCGTTGATTAAAGCCATGATCCGTGTGGAATCAAATTTTGATTCCGAGGCCGTATCCAGAAAGGGCGCCTTGGGCCTGATGCAGATCATGCCGGAAAACCTGGAGGCTTTCAACATAGGGGACCCGTTTGACCCGCGGGAAAATATTCTTGGTGGATCTCTTTATCTACAACGACTGATGAAACGCTATGACGGTAAGCTCCCCCTGGCCCTGGCCGCCTACAATGCCGGCCCGACCATTGTTGACAGCTATGGCTATATCCCACCCATCGAAGAAACAGAGAATTATGTTAAAAAAGTGATGAAGTTTTACTATGTGTTTCAGGAAGATGAAAAATGAACTACCCTGCCGCAGAGCATCGCGGAATTCTTTTGATTAAAAAGAGATTTGATTGTTGCGTTGTCAACGGTTTTCCTGCGACAACTCAATAATCAAATCTCTTTTTCATACTTCCTTTTTAAACCCCTGAATTGATCATAGGTCAGGCCCATGATTTCAGCGGCCCTTTTTTGGTTGTGGCGTGCAGAGTGAAGTGCATCCTTCAACATAGATATCTCGAGATTTCGGACGGCTGCCTTGAGCGGTAGAATTTTGGCCGCGGCTTTTTCCTGGTATTCCAAAGCATTGCCATGTTCAGAATCAATATGATCAGCAGGGCTATGGTGCGGAGCATAAGGAGAAAGAAAAGGATCAAGATCAACCCGGGTGACCAGGGGCTGCCGGGATCGATAGACAGCACGTTCGACAACATTTTTCAGTTCGCGGACATTGCCTTCCCAGGGGTGCTTTTCAAGTTGGGAAAGAACCTCATCGCTGAACTTATGGGCCGCTTTCCATCCCAGTTCATAGGCCATTCTGCGGGCAAAATAATCGGCCATGAGGGGGATGTCACCATGGCGCTCCCTCAGCGGCGGCAGAAAAAGAACTTCGAAAGACAATCGGTCCAGAAGATCCCTTTTGAACCGGCCCTGACGGGTAAGTGCCGGAAGATCGGCATTGGTTGCTCCGACAATACGTACATCCACCTCGATGGCCGCAGACCCCCCGACCCGCTCGAACTTTCCATATTCAACAACGTTTAGTATTTTTTCCTGTGTTTCCAGGGGAATCATCCCTATTTCATCCAGAAAAAGCGTACCGCCGTCGGCGGCTTCAAACCGTCCTTTGCGCTGACGGGCGGCACCGGTGAAAGCGCCCATTTCATGCCCGAACAGCTCCGATTCGATAAGCGCGGGGGCGAGTGCCGCGCAATTCAGGGCCACGAGGGGTTCCTGCCAGCGCAAAGAGAGGTAGTGCAACCGGGTGGCAGCCATCCCTTTTCCCGTACCACGCTCACCAAGAAGCAATACGGGGCGGTTGATACGGGCCACCCTTGAGAGCTTTTCCTGAAAATCAAGAAATGCTTCCGACTGCCCAATAGCGTCCATGGCCACCGTTCGGGTTGATGGTGATTTCAGCATCGTTTTTTAAAATAATGACCAATGTTTGGTTAAAAAAACCGAATTATGGTAAATATTACCAAATTATTGATTGGCGGGCAAGTGTTAATATAGCCTATAAAAGCAGTGTGTTGGTTAAACATTTTCTAGTTGGCACATTTCCTGCTGAAAAGCAGAGCATGAATTTAAACAAAATCCATTTCACCATGGATACAGGATCTGGAGGAGAAAAATGGGAATATTTACACGATTCAGAGATATCGTCAGTTCTAACCTCAATACCATGCTGGACAAGGCGGAAGACCCAGAAAAGCTGATCAAACTGATGATTCGGGAAATGGAAGACACACTGATTGAAATAAAGGCTTCCTGCGCCGGCGTACTTGCGGGCCGCAAAAAACTTCGGCGCCGGTTGGATGATGCTAATGGTCGTGAAAAATACTGGCAAGAGATGGCTAGCCTGGCGGTCGACAAGGCAAGAGATGATCTGGCGCGGGAGGCTCTGGGTGAAAAACGCCATTTTGCCGAGATGTCTGCAGGAATAAAACATGAGTTGGTGGAGCACGATGACATGGTGGACCAGTACCAGGGGGATATCCGTCAACTCGAGGACAAGCTCCACAACGCCAGGGAAAAACAGCGTATGCTTGTTCAACGGCATATCCGGGCACGTAGAAAAAGACGTGCCCAGGAACAAATCCGCCGCGTGGATAATTTTGAAACGCTAACAAGGTTTGACAGCCTCGAGAACCGGATCGAACGCATGGAAGCCGAAGCAGATCTTGTCAACTTCGGCCGGAAGCCTACCCTTAAGGAAGCATTTGACAAATTGTATGTGGACGGCGATATTGAAAAAGAGCTGGCGGCCTTGAAATCTTCACAAAAAAGTAAAAATCCACCACCAGTTCAATGAAAAATCATTAAAATTAACCAGTAAACCCTATCAGGATCAATAGAATATGACCGCAATTTTCATCGTTGCTATTGTTTTTGGCGGCATTGTTTTGAGTGTCGCCATTGTTTCCGGGACGATTCTAATGGGTCTGCGCATGCGCCACGGAGGCATGTCCAGGCAAAGCCGGCAGGATCAGGCCAAGGAAGCCAGCTTGATGCAGGATCTGTATCAGGGCTTTCTGGAGATGGAAAAACGCGTGGAGAGTCTTGAAACTATCCTGATGGATCAGCATGGGAAGGATCGACGATCATGAGACGATGGACGCACTTAAATACCCGGCCATTATATCGTTCCCGGGATGGACTTGTTCTGGGCGTCTGCCGGGGTGTGGCAGACTATTTTAATCTCAGGGTGCTGTGGATACGCGTGTTTGTGATTGCCACCCTGCTGTTCAGCGGCATCTGGCCCATGGTTTTTATCTATTTTATCGCCTCCCTGCTGATGAAACCGGAACCGGTAAGGCCCATTGAAACTGAAGCGGAAGCAGAATTTTACGACAGCTATATATATTCACGGGCCAAGGCTGCCGGGCGCCTGAAACGACGGTTCAAGAACCTGGAGCGGCGTATCCGACGCATGGAGGATACCGTTACATCCCGGGAGTTTGACTGGGAAAAAAAATTCCAGGAATGAAATCGTTTGAGACGCGTTTAATCAAAAGAATTCCTAGATGCTCTGTATCGGGGTTAATAGGACAAAAATCCATTTTGATACTTCGCTGCTCTGCTGCGGGGTAGTTCATTGACAACGGCGGTACCACGATAACAACCGAACGCTTTATTCTCAATCAACCCGCTTGAGTACCATCGCCGTGCGCGTCGGCAGGTAGAGACTCAGCCGTTCTGTTTGCATATTTTCTTCCCAACCCGATAATGTCAAATGTTCCTGATGCGGTGTGAGCCGGCCGTGGCCGCCGTATTCTGGGCGATCACTGTCGAAGATCAAGCGATACTTGCCCGGTTCAGCTGAAATCGTGTAATCTGAATAAGATCGGGTCGGGTGAAAATTGAAGGCAAAAAGCAGCCCTGCTCGTTGAAACACGATAACCTTGTTATCCGAGTGCTCATGAAGCAGAATAATTTCAGGTGCAACCAGGACACGAAACGCTTTTGACAGCCGTAGCATATCCCGATCAAATTGGCCGAGATAATGGTATTTGAGCCGATAGTCATCCACCAGGTGCCACTGACGCCGGGCATATCTATAAGACCAATCGTTTTCTTCCCGCGGAAAATCAACCCATTCCGGGTGGCCGAACTCATTGCCCATAAAATTCAAATAGCCGTTTCCAGCACTGGTAAGTGTAATCAAGCGGATCATCTTGTGCAGGGCCATACCTCGATCGATGACCATATGATCATCATCGACAAGCATATGGTCGTAAATGGCCGACCCCATGAGGCGGAAGCAGAGTGTCTGATCCCCGACCAGCGCCTGGTCGTGGGACTCGGCATAGCTGATGGTTTTTTCGCCGGGTCTACGGTTGGTGAGCTCGTACCACAGGCTGCCGATGGGCCAGTCTTCATCCCGCGTGTCTTTGACCAAACGTATCCAGTAATCAGGTACGCCCATGGCAAAGCGAAAGTCGAACCCGGTACCGCCCGCGTGTGCCGGGAGGGCCAGGCCCGGCATTCCGCTGATGTCTTCGGCAATGGTAACGGCATCGGGGCGTAGGGTATGCACAAGCGTGTTTGCCAGCCAGAGGTAGGTTAGGGCATCTTCGTCCACCGAGGGGTTGTAATAATCGTCGTAGGAGAGAAACGCTTTTTCCAGGCCGTGATGGGTGTAGAGCATGCTGGTCACACCGTCGAACCGGAATCCGTCAACGTGGTATTCGTCCAACCAGAAACGGCAGGTGGAGAGTAGAAAACGAAGGACTTCGGTCTTGCTGTAGTCGAAACACCGGGAGTCCCAGGCACGGTGAAATCCCCGCGGACCCCTGTGAAAATACTGGTAAAGCGTGCCATCCTGGCAGCTGAGCCCTTCAACCTGGTTGGAAACCGAATGGGAATGAACCATATCCATGATGACAGACAGTCCACCATTGTGGGCTGCATCGATGAGGGACTTCAAGTCCTCCGGGGTGCCGAAATGGGAGGATGCGGCGAAAAAACTGGATACGTGATACCCGAAAGAACCGTAATACGGGTGCTGTTGAATGGCCATTAGCTGCAGGGCGTTGTAGCCGGAATCAATGATGCGTGGGAGAATATTTTCTTTAAATTCCAGGTAGCTGCTTATTTTTTCGGCTTCCTGCGACATGCCGACATGGGCTTCGTATATATATAATCCCTTGTTGAGGTCACATTTATGGGAAGCCCGCCATTGAAAGGGTTCGGTTGGAAACCAGACCTGTGCGTTGAATATCAGCGTGTCCGGGTCCTGGACAACCCGCCTGGCATAGGCCGGGATGCGGTCACCGCTCCCACCGGGCCAATGAATTCTCAGTCGATAGAGCATTTGGTGTGCCAGGGCTTCCGGCGGCAGTTGGATTTCCCAGACACCGTCAGACCCGACAGGTTTCAGGGCATAGTCGGGTTTCTCCTGCCAGCCCGTCATTTCACCGATGATGGATACTGCGGTGGCATTGGGTGCCCACTCCCGGAAAACCCAGGCATTGTGTTTAAAACGAAGCCCGAAAAATTCATGACCGGAAGAAAACGCAATCAGGTCGGCATAATTGTTCAAAAGCCGCCGTTCCGTTTCCAGGTTCTTTTTAAGCCGCCGTATGATCGCTTTTCGATAAGGTTCCAGAAAGGGGTCGATCTCAAATAGCTGCTTCAGGGAATCGGCAATATATTCCATAATGGCCTCAAATCAATGGACGCTGGAGCATTTTTTCGTAGAGGTCCGAATATTGACCGGCCGTTACGGCATGGTTGAATAATTCCAGAGCCTGGGACATGATCCGCTGAATCTGCCGGTCTTTTGTCGTTTGAGGGAGATTGTAAAATCGCATGGCCTGGTCAATAGCCCAGTACAGGCCGCCGGCATCAAAGGTTTTGAACAAAAAGCCGTTACCGGTGTCGTTGGTTACATCCAGGTCAGCGATAGTGTCGTGAATGCCACCCGTATCGTGGGCAATGGGCAGCGAACCGTAAATAGGGGCGATCATCTGGGGCAGCCCGCAGGGTTCGAAACTGGATGGCATCAATATAAAATCGGAAGCGCCATAGGCCAGGTGCTCCAGGTTTTGATTGAAGTCGCATACGGCAACACGATCCTGAAATTGATGAAAATTAACGATGTCTCTAAAATGTTTTTGATACTCACCATCGGCGATAAAAACCATTTCCAGGTTCTGGTCATAGTGGTGTGAAAGCACGGCATAAAAAATTTCAGCCAGCAACTGACAGCCTTTCTGAACCGGGTCCAAACGGGAGGGCCATAAAAAGAGCGGGGCCTTTTGATCCTGAACGAGTCCCAGCATCTTTTGAAGCGCCAGCTTGTTTATACGTTTTGATTTCGCCTGTGTGCTTGACGAGTATGTCTGTTTCAGGTGTTTGTCGGTTACCGGATTATATGCGGGGTCGGGAGCGTTGAGGATACCGGAGGCACAATTGGTATGCCATTTATTGAATAATTCTGTTTGCAGTGGTTTGTCGATAAAAGGGTGGCGACCGTCCACTATTTCTTTCAGGAAGGTGGGGCTTACCGTGTTTACAAAGTGAGCGGCAAACACACCGCTGACCAGAAAGTCCACCGGATTGTTATCCCGGCTTTTTTCATATTCGGTGGCCATTTTTTCGTAATAGAGATATTCCCAGAAATAGGCCGCATCGATACCCCGGTCTTCGATGTGGGCTAAAAGGCATTTGACCGTGTGGATGTTGTGTATGGTGAAAAGACAAGGGATCCCGGCCTGTCTGGACATGGCCGGGATCAGCCCGGTCATCCAGTCGTTGCAGTGGATCAGATCCGGGCGCACTCGAGGGACGATGTTGTTGATGACCTCCCGTTGAAAAGCCAGGGCCATTTTTGTATTTTCACCGCCGTAGCTGGAATAGACACGATTCAGGTAAAAAAAGGCCCGGTCGGCAGCCAGGTGGACGCGGTCGTCGGGCATGATACTGCGAATTTTTTTCTGCTCCTTTTGCAGAAAAGGTGCCAGCTGCTCCTTGAAGATGGCGCGGTAGTCGGGCAGGGCCACGTGCACGTCGACACCCTGGTTGAACAACGCGCTGATCAGGGCCGCAGAAACATCCGCCAGCCCACCCGCCTTTGCTGTCAAGTAGTTGGAATGGTTACCCATGCGGTCCGGCAGGTAGGTGACTTCCGGGGTCACGATGAG
>JAFDAT010000493.1 GCA_019313725.1 Deltaproteobacteria bacterium | reverse complement strand
GCATAAAAGAGGTGTTTACTTCAGCTTTCCCGTTTTTGAAAAAGATGAGGACATTCCCATCGGCCTGGTGGTTATCAAGGCGTCGATCGATCAGATCGAGAAAAATTTAAGCCTTCCCACAGATGAAATGATCCTGGTGGCTGATCCACTGGGCGTCATCTTCATTTCTAATAAAAACAAATGGCTGTTACATACAATTGGTAAACTGTCTGAAGAGGCTATCAGCAACATCGCCCGCTCCCGTCAATTCGGAACGGGCCCCTGGCCCTGGACGGGTCTGCGTTTTCTGAGTGACACCTCTGCTGCGGATGGAGATGGAAACCGCTATATCGTGCACCGTGCAGGCATTGACAACTATCCGGGATGGCTTTTTTTCCATCTGAGAAGCGAGCAGGCAATTTCTAAAACGGTTTCTGCGCCGTTCACCCAGGCGGCCGGACCGGTTGTCCTGTCATTGTGCATCCTGATCGGCCTGTCCGTTTTTGTCCTTTACCGAAAAGCCTCGGGAGAAATTTTGCAGAGAAAGGCTGTCGAGAGAGCCTTGCGGGAAAGCGAAGATCGCTACCGTACCCTATATCACCATACCCCGGCCATGCTTCATTCCATTGATCGGGAAGGCCGCCTGGTGAGCGTCAGTGATTACTGGTCTGAAGTGATGGGATATTCAAAAAGCGAAGTGATCGGGAAACCCCTGGTAGCGTTTTTTACGCCCGAAAGCCGTGAATATGCTGAACAGGTTGTTTTTCCCCAATTTTTCAAAAGCGGCATCTGCAAGGACATTCCCTACCGGTTTATCAAGAAAAATGGAGAGATTCTCGATATTGTCCTGTCGGCCATCAGCGACCGCAATACAGATGGCCGGGCTGAACGATCCCTGGCCGTGTCTTTCGACGTTACCGATATCATGGAATTGAAAAAGGCTCAAAATCAACTGCGACGCCTGTCCGCCAGCATCATGGCCAACCAGGAAAAGGAGCGCTCCTCTCTTGCCCGGGAACTGCACGATGAGCTTGGCCAGGTGTTGACGGCGCTTAGAATGGATGCGGTCTGGTTTCAGGAGCGTACGCAGGATATAAATCGAGATGGCGCTGAACGGGCTATGGCCATGTGCAACCTGATCGACAAAACCATCGAAGAGGTCAGGCTCATGGCTATCCGTCTGCGGCCGGGGGTGTTAGACCACCTGGGGCTGGTGGATGCGTTGGAATGGTACACATCCGACTTTGAACGGCGCACCGAGGTAAGCTGTGTTTTTGAACACGGCGAGGTGGCGGATACAGAAGAAGCCGTGGCAACGGCAGCGTATAGAATAACACAGGAGGCGTTGACCAATGTGGCGCGGCATGCGGCTGCAAAACACGTAACCGTCAATCTTCAGGCAGATGAAGACAGGTTGCGCCTGTCCATTACCGACGACGGCACCGGGTTCGATCTGACGGTGCTGGACGATTCTGACGGTCTGGGTGTGGCTGGAATGCGCGAGAGAGCGTCCCTCCTGGGCGGAGTGCTGGACGTGGACGCGTCCGAGGGCAGGGGCACGGCCGTATACTTCCGGGTGCCCTTGGGTGAGAAAAACGGGAGGCGTTAGATGATAAAAGTACTTTTGGCCGATGATCACAGTATTGTTCGGGCGGGGCTGCGACGGATTGTCGAAGAAAGCGGAGACATGGCGGTGGTGGCCGAGGCGTCGGATGGCAGGGAGGCCATCCGACTGGTGCGTGAGCACCTGCCTGATGTTGCCGTCGTCGATATCAGCATGCCGGAAATAGGCGGGCTCGAGGTTCTCCACCGTTTGCGGCCCGAGTTTCCCGATCTTCCCATACTCATTCTGACCATGCACGAGGAGCAGCAATATGCCGTCAGGGTCATCGAGGCCGGGGCCATGGGGTATATTACTAAAAAGTCAGCCCCGGAACAATTGGTCACAGCCATCCGCAAGGTGCATGCCGGTTCAAGGTTTTTGACCGAAGAAGCGGCCGAATATTTGGCTCTGCACGTGGCCAAGGGGCGGACCGGAAAATCACCCCTGGATCTTCTGTCGGCTAGAGAGCTGCAGGTGCTGCGACGGCTGGCTCTCGGGCACACCAACCGTGAAATTGCGCAGGCCTATAACATCAGCATCAAGACAGTGGATACCTATCGGCTGCGTTTGCTCAAAAAGCTGGAACTCCGCAACAATGCCGAACTTTCCAGATTCGCCATTCAAAACCATTTAATAGAGCCATGAATCTATTGAGCCGGAGCATATGAGGCGGGTTGCATTTACGCCGATGGATAATCCCTTTTTGATCGTGAAAAACTCGTTCCCAAGAGTCCGTAATACCGAACAGGGCCAATCCATAAAAATCAATTTTTCTTTTTTCACTCGATGTAATTTTTGGGAATAGCCCTCTGGCTGTTCGTTATAACGGCCTCTAAGAACCTTAAGACAGTTTCACGATCAAATAGGGATTACCCATCACCTTTT
>JAFDAT010000492.1 GCA_019313725.1 Deltaproteobacteria bacterium | reverse complement strand
ACCCTACCCTCCAGGGCTGTCATCAGAGCAGTTGATTCACCGCATACAAAAGCGCCGGCACCCTGGTGTACGACAACCTTGAAATCGAAACCCGAGCCCAGGATGTTTTCCCCAAGAAAACCATACGCTTCCGCCTGCTGAATCGCAAGAATGATGTTCTCCACCGCCAGGGGATACTCCTGCCGGACGTAGATATAGCCTTCGTGCGCACCGATGGCATACCCCCCGATGATCAATCCTTCGAGAATTGAATGCGGGTTTCCTTCGAGAAGCGCCCGGTCCATGAAAGCGCCGGGGTCGCCTTCATCGGCATTAACGATCACGTACTTTATGGGTTCGGCGGCATTGCGGGAGCCCTCCCACTTTCTTCCGGCAGGAAAACCGCCGCCGCCTCTTCCCCTGAGATTTGATTTTTTTACTTCCGCCAAAACATCAACATCGGCCATCTTGAATAACGATTTGGTTAGGGCGGAATAGCCGTCAATGGCCAGGTAGTCATCGATACGTTTGGAATCGATCCGGATGTTGCTGCAGAGAAGATTGCGTGCCTGGTTTTTATAAAAGGGTATATCCGATTCCCGGGTTACGCGTTCGCCGGTCTCCGGGTTCTCGTAGAGCAGACGCTCGACAACCTTTTTCTCCTTGATGGTACTGGTGATAATCTCGGGGACATCTTCGGCCGTTACCTCGAGATAACATATCTCCTCAGGATAGATGACCACCACGGGTCCTCTTTCACAAAATCCGGGGCATCCGGTGCCCTTGGTATCCACTTCCGCTTTCAACCCCTGGTTTTCGATTTCTGATTGGAACGCGGCAATCACTTCATCCGCTCCGGAAGCGACGCAGCCGGCACCGGCACATATGGAGATACAGGGTTTGTTCGGGTCGCGTTGGGCCAGTATTTTTTTTCTGAAACGTTCTAATTCTTCAGGCGAATTCAACCGCGCCATATTATTCTCCAAAATGATTTATAAAGATAAACATCGAACGCCCAACATCGAACGCCGAACGCCGAATAGCTACAAGCAGGATTGGCAATCCGCTACATATAGTTTTTAAACACATCCCCGGCTTTTCCGGGCAGCATCTTACCATGGATCTTCCCGTCAACTTCCATCACCGGCCCCAAGGCACAACAACCGAGACAGTTGACCGTCTCGAGGCTGAACTTCAATTCCAGGTCGGTCTCGCCGGCTTTGATGCCGGTCAGGTCCTGCACCGTATCGAGAACACGCTCAGCCCCGCGGACATGACAGGCCGTCCCCACACAGATGTGAACTTCATGACGTCCTTTGGGTACCAGGCTGAAGGCTTTATAGAAAGTGACGATGTGCTGAATCCTGGCTACCGGCACCTGCAACTTTTCACTGACCCTCTTCAAGGCCTCAGTGGGAAGCCAATGGTTCTCACTCTGAATGTCCAGCAGCACCTGAATGAGTGCACTGGCTTCTGCCTGATATTTATCAATAATCCGGTCGACCTTTTCTATATTCATAAACGACTTCCTGGCTCCTACGTCCACATAACCCAGAGACTTATGATTCGCAGTGATGACATGATTTATAGCAGTTGCTGGCCGTATCATACCAAACCAGGCCGTGCGTCGATGAACGGTTCATATGTCTCGACACATCAGACGGATTCAGTCCCAAACGCCTGGAAATATCACTCGTTGAAAGGGGTTTCTCCTCCAAGAGCAGCATAATCTGGCTAACGGCCATTTTATTCGCCAATATTTCGTCCACCAGTTTATTGTTTTCTTCATTTTCAAAAAATGCCTTGTAGGCATTTTCCGACTTGGACGGTACGCGCAGCCGTTCCCTTTCCACCAGTTTAAGGTAAGGAACTAGTTTTCGGGCGGCTGTGAGCTTAAGCTTCAGTTCATCGGCGGGAATACCCTCCGCCTTGCCGATGGGTCCCAATGCTTTGACGGTGCCGGTAAATTCATCCGTAACCTCGGCCAGTAGGTTTCCTTCGGCACCGGACATGAATGCAATCTTCAGTCTTTCAGCATTCAAGCCGATGTACTCCATTATTTTTTTACACAGATGCACCGTGCTGAGTGCATCGTAGTTTCCATGGGTAACGTAATTGCATTCACCCAGGCGGCAGCCACCGATAAGCACACCGTCCTGCCCATTGGCAAAGGCTCTGAGGATAAATTCCAGGTCAACCCTGCCGGAACACATCACCCGGATGAGCCTGATCTCGCTTGTATATTGCAGTCTGGAAACTCCAGCCAGGTCAGCCGCGCCGTAAGCTCACCAGTGGCAGACAAAACCCAGAATGTTCGGTTTAAACTCGAACCCGTTGTCCATTAAACCGTTGCTCCTTTTTTCTCGCCCCTTTGTTAATATCCACCCCTAATCCACAGAAAACAGAAGTATCATTTATCACGAAATCACGAAAACCATAAACCACGAAAAAAGACTTTATTAATCTGGCAACTCAATAGACAACTTTCTTTGTCA
>JAFDAT010000491.1 GCA_019313725.1 Deltaproteobacteria bacterium | reverse complement strand
AGGCGGTCCTGGAATGAATGCGCCGCCAGCCAACGGAGAATAATGATCAACGTGCAGCCCGATACTACCAAGCAGGCGGGATTCGGAACAGCCTTTTCCCTCACGATACTATTGCTGCTGATCGTTCTTGCATATGCGCATAGCTTCAAAGCCGCGTGGCAACTGGATGATATCACCAATATTCTGGACAACCCAAATATTCAGGTGACCACCCTGTCGCTCGACGACTGGCTGTGGAGCGTGCGCTCTCCCTTTGAGGCTTCCAGCAATACCAAACCCGGCTTATATCGCCCCGTGGCCATGCTGACGTTTGCGGCAAACTGGTACATGGGCGGTGCAAACGTTTTCGGGTACCATCTCGTTAATACCTGTATACACGCTGTGAACGCAGTTTTGCTGTATTTTACCGTGCTCATCCTCCTGAATGCACCCAATCTTAAAAACCGCTACCGGGAGACAGCGCATTTCATAGCGGTTCTGTCCACTGCCCTCTGGGCGCTGCACCCTATTCAGACTCAGGCCGTCACCTACATCGTGCAGCGTATGGCCAGTCTGGCAGCAACGTTTTACCTGGCTGGCATCTTTTTCTACCTTAAAGGCCGGAATGCGTCCTCCCCTAATCATCGAGGTTTATATTGGGGATTGTGCCTGATCAGCTATTTTTTGGCGATAGGCACCAAACAAAATGCCGTCACGCTGCCGGTCGCCCTGGTGCTTGTAAATATTATATTTTATGCCTCCCCCGGATATTGGAAGCGGTTAAAACTGAAGTGGATTTGGGGGGGGCTTTTGCTGGGTCTGTTCATCACCGTTGTGGCGAGGTGGCTTTTTGAGGGAGGGGGCGCGGTAGCCACTCTTGGCGGTGGATACGACATGCGGCCTTTTACCATGCTTGAACGGCTGATGACAGAGTTTCGGGTAATGGTTTTCTATTTTTACCAGCTGTTTTACCCGGTAACCGAACAGTTTTCCATCCTGCACGATTTCGAGATATCACGTTCTTTGTTGAAGCCTTGGACAACGCTCCCTGCCATGGTTATCTGCGGCGGGCTGGTGGTGACTGCCCTCAGCAGAATGCACCGGTGGCCGCTCATGTCGTTTTCAATCTTGTTTTTCTTTTTGGGGCACAGCCTGGAATCGACCATCGTACCCCTGGAACTGGTGTTCGAGCACCGCAACTACCTGCCTTCACTATTTTTATTTCTGCCGTTGGCATCCGCTACAGCAAGATTGGTCCGCCACTTCAGCAAACGAAATAAGCTCATCTACGGATGCTTGATCATTGCCGGGTCCTTGGTGATCCTGAGTATGGGAATGGCCACCTACACCCGTAATATGGCCTGGGCCAGCCCGAAATCCCTCTGGCAGGACGCCATGCAAAAGGCGCCAGCCTTGGCCCGGCCGTATCAAGGGGTGGCGCAGGCGCTCGAAAGGGAAGGCCGACTGGACAGAGCCCTCGAACTCTATGAAATCGCATTGGAAAAAAGCGATCCGGCACCGCAGCTCTCACGATTTATATCGCTCAGCAATATTGGAAATATATACAAAAAAGTAGGTGCATACGACCGTGCGGTTCACAACCTGGAAGCGGCCGTCAAGGTTGAAACCGGGAGCTATACGAACAGAACTCGCTACAACCTGGCGCTCTGCCTGCTCAACAGTGAAAAAATATCGGATGCACTCAGCCACCTGGATGTGCTGCTGTCCAGGGACAAAACCAACAGCCATTTCCTGACCGCCAAGGGGTATATCTTATTTCAGCAGGGCGATAGCGAGGCCGCCATGGATTATTTCACCCATGCAAAGCGTCAAAACCCGTATGATAAAGATGCCCTGATCGGAATGGCCATGGCGTTGAGTGCAAAAGGGTTCCATGAACGTGCCGACCGGATGCTGTTAACCGCAAACGATCGATATTCTTCAAATATCATTATTTATCTTGGACTGCTTCAAAACGCACTGCAGTGGAACAACTTGGAAAGGGTGGACCGCTACCTGACCGACATCACGTCACGGTTCAATCTGAACACCATGGAACGCTATTTATCCGCGTACAAAAACGGACATCGCTATATCGATGACACGCTGGTGCCGGTTCAAGATAGCACCGTCGTCCCAGTCTTGGTCGCGTTTCTACAACTCCAGGCGGAAACCCTGATCGACATAACGGGGGTGGACAAGTGATGCGGTTGAAAAGGGGAGGGGAATGGTGGGTTCTGGCAACAGCAGTGCTGTTGAGCATGATTCTCGTGGCTGCCATTGCTGTCCTGGCATCTGTCCCGCCCGTGAGCAGGGATGCCCTTGTCCACCACCTTGCCGTGCCGAAATTGTGGCTTGAACACGGGAGCATCTATGAAATGCCGGGGATGGAGTTTTCATACTATCCGTGACATCATTCCCAAATTCATTCATTTTGCCTTTGCCCTGGCAACCTCAGGGATGATTTTCATTTACCTGCGCAATCGCTTGAATACGCTTTATGGAATGCTGGGAGCCTTGTTTTTCCTGTCCACCCCCATCATCGTCAAACTTTCCACAACCGCGTATGTTGACCTGGGGCTGGTATTTTTTGCCACAGCCGGGCTCCTGTCAGCCCTGAAATGGCGGGAAGAACTCCCCGAATGGAATCACCTGGCCTTGGCGGCCCTGTGCTGCGGCATGGCTGTCAGCATCAAATACAATGGCCTCATCGTATTGATGCTGCTGGGGTTTATAGTGGCCCACATTTCTCTACGGAGTGCGTCTGACGGCAGACAAACCACAATCCGATCCATTTTAGCTACATTGCTGTTTTTCGTTATTGCGGGCCTGGTATATTCCCCCTGGGGAATAAAAAATTTTCTGTGGACGGGCAACCCCGTTTTTCCGCTTTTTGACGGCTTGTTCAACAGTTCCGATCCCTTTGAGGTTCAATCCGTACCGCCACTTGTGCTGCGAAAGCTGATCTATAACGAAACCTGGTGGGAAACCGCCCTGGTCCCGATACGCATTTTTTTTCAAGGAATGGACGACTCGCCACGCTACTTCGACGGCAAATTGAATCCGGCTTTGCTGGTACTGCCTATTCTGGCCTTTGTCAAAGCCGGCGGAGGGGGAAGCGCCAGTCGCTATCCTTTTGAAAAGCGTAGCATGGTGATTTTTTCGGTTTTGTTCATCCTGGTCGTTTTTTTCCAGACCAATATGCGCACTCGGTATGTGGCCCCGGCCATTCCCTGCCTGGTGATTTTGTCCATGTTCGGACTGCGGAACAGCTTTGCCTTGGTTGGCAAACACCTGGTTGGAAACATGAGACGCGCAGCCTTCGGGGCATTGCTGCTGGTGACCCTCCTGACATTCAGCGGCAACGTACAATACATCGTAGAACAATTCAGGATCGCGGCCCCCCTTCAGTATTTGACCGACGAGATTTCGCGGGATCGATATATCGAAAAGTTCCGTCCCGAGTATGCGGCCATACGGTATGCCAACAACGCCTTGCCGTCCGATGCCGTTCTCTTGTCCCTGTTCATCGGCAGGCGCGGCTACTACCTTGAAAGACAGACGCTTTTCGACATCGACCTTTTTCATGCCATCACAAAAAGATCAGAATCCAAGGAAGCGCTGCGCATCAATCTGGCGCAGCACGGGTTCACGCATTTGCTCATCAGGTATGACCTGTTCTACAAATGGTCGCAGGATAATTTAAAGCCTTCGGAACGGCACTTGGTAAGCGAATTCCTCAAGGAAAAATCCAATTTTTTATTTGCAAAAAACGGCCACAGACTTTATCAACTTCAATAAACAACTCCCAACAGGATTGGATTGAGAATCATTATGGTATCTATCATCATCCCGGCCTATAACGAGGAAAACACCATCGCGGACATTGTCGGGCACATTAAACGCCGGTATCCGGAATATGAAATCATTGTCGTCAATGATGGTTCAACCGACAAAACAGCTGATGTGGCTTCGACGGCAGGCGCTGTCATCGTAAACCACCCTTACAATATCGGCAATGGTGCGGCGATCAAAAGCGGCATCCGGCATGCCTGCGGGGATATACTGGTGTTCATGGATGGTGACGGCCAACATGACCCCGATGACATTGAGCGTATGCTGGAACATCTGCCAGAATACGACATGGTCGTCGGAGCGCGGAAACTGGGGGG
>JAFDAT010000004.1 GCA_019313725.1 Deltaproteobacteria bacterium | reverse complement strand
GCTTCAATAACTGCCTATGTTTCATGCTTCGTCGTGTGCATCCGGGCATGAAAATTGAAAGGTCGTTTTAATGGCAAACCTCCCAACACCTCTTGAACGATTCGTGCAGGGCATATTACCTGAAAATCCGGTATATCGCCAGTTCCTGGGCCTCTGCCCGACACTGGCGGTGACCAATGGCCTGAAACCGGCATTGACCATGGCCCTGGCGGTAGGGGCGGTCCTTTTGTGCGCCAATGTCATCATCAGTCTCATCCGCAACCTGCTGAAACCGCACCTGCGCATTGTCGTCTTCACCCTGACCATTGCCACATTCGTCACCATTGTGGATCGGGTACTGGCGGCCTACATGTACCAGATGAGCAAAACCCTGGGACCCTACATTCCGCTGATCATTGTCAACTGTATCATCATATGCCGCTGTGAAGTGTGTGCATCACGCCAGCCCGTTACCGCGGCTGCGGCAGATGCCCTGGGCCAATCCATCGGGTTTGGTCTGGCCCTGGCCAGCATCGCAGCGGTACGCGAAATTTTGGGAACCGGTATGCTGGCCGGTTATCAGGTACTGCCGGATGTCTGGCCGGCCTGGGTAATCATGGTGCTGCCGCCCGGGGCCTTTTTGACCTTCGGCCTGCTGATGGCCCTGGTGAACTGGGTCGATACGGTTCGTTCGAAAAAGACCGGGGGGAGGGGATAGGCCATGGATTATCTGTTCGACATCATGCTGATTTCCCTCAGCGCAGCCCTGATAAACAATTTCGTACTTTACTATTTTGTGGGTATCTGTCCGTTTATCGGCGTATCCAGACAGGTCGGCATGGCCGTGGGGATGGGGAGTGCGGTCACGTTCGTGATGACCGTGGCAGTGTTTTTGAGCTGGACGATCACCACACTCATTCTGATGCCGGGGGCGCCTCTCTCCGCCTGGGTTGCGGGGTTCTTTATGCCGGCAGACAAGGCGGCTGCCATCGACCTGACCATCCTCACCTATATTGTCTACATATTCTCCATCGCCTCATCGGTGCAGTTTGTGGAAATGTATGTGCGCCGGTTTTATCCGCCGCTGTACAAAACCTTTGGTGTTTTCCTGCCGCTGATTACTACCAACTGCGCTATTCTGTTCGCCTGCCTGACCGTGATGACCAACATCGTTGGTGTGGAAAGTCCGGAGGAGGCGTGGGACCTGGGGAGGGCGCTGGCCCTGGGAATATTCGGGGGCGTCGGCTTCACCATTGCCATCGTGATCATGGCGGGAATACGCGAGGAGCTTGATCTGTGCGACGTTCCTCAGGCCTTTAAGGGGACGGCCATCACCCTCATCGTGGGGGGGATACTGGCCATGGCATTCATGGGTTTCACCGGGGTGGACAGCGGTATACGGGTGGCGGTGACCGGCGCGCCGTAGGACAGAAGACGGAGCTACAGAGGACAGAGTGTCAGAGATCAGAGGCCAGGTCAGCCCGGAAAGTAGGGAGTAAGGAGTAGACAGTAAGGAGAATTACAGGGGCCGGTGGACGGAGGCCAGATTGCCAGAAGACTGAACCCCAGAAGGAAGGTGCGAGCGTAGTCTGTGGACGGTGGTCAGAGGCGGCTAGGCCGAACGCATGTAGGGGCGAATCTGTGTGTTCGCCTGTGGTGCGTCGTTAAAAAAATCAAAAAGCCAGAGGTCGTGTAGAGACCGGCCTTTATCTCTAAAAGGCAGTTTTTAATTATGAGACATATGCGTAACGGGCAATATTCAGATGGACGAACCCATCCGGTGGTGGAGGCGCGATGACCTGGGTGACCATCGGCCTGTCGGCCGGAACCCTGCTGGGCATGGCAGTTGTGCTGACGTCCATTTTAGGGTGGGCCAATAAAAAATTTCATGTCGATGTGGACACGCGTGCGCTGGCTATCATCGACGAGCTGCCCGGAGCCAACTGCGGCGGGTGCGGATACGTGGGCTGCGGCGAATATGCGGAAGCCGTTGCCCTGGAACACGAGGACGTGAGCCTGTGCACGGTGGGAGGGCCGAACTGTGCCCAGGCCGTGGCGGGCATCATGGGGGTGGAGGTGGGCGCATTGCTGCCCTATCGCCCCATCGTTCACTGCGGGGCCCGTTATGAAGACAGGCTGGGCCGTAGCGAGTATCGCGGAGAGATGCGTTGTGCCGCCGCCAACCTGGTGACGGATGTCCAGGGATGCACCTATGGGTGTCTGGGGTTCGGAGATTGTGTCCGGGTATGCCAGTTCGATGCGCTTAAGGTTATCGATGGCCTGGCAACCGTGGATTACGAAAAATGTGTGGGCTGTGGAGCATGTGCCAAGGCCTGTCCCCGCAACATTATCACGATCACGCCGTTCAAGTCCGATCAGATGCTGGCGGTGACATGCTCCAACAAGGATAAAGGCAAGGATGTCATCGCCGTCTGTAATGTGGGTTGTATCGGGTGCGGTGCTTGTGCCCGGACATCCGGCCTGTTTACGCTTGAAAACAATTTGTCCACCATCGATTACGACGCATATACCCCAACGTGTGGACTGGATGTGTTGGAGGCCTGTAAAAAGTGTAAACGCCAGCGGCTCGTGTTCGTGGGCAAACCGACGGCGGATGATCTTGAAAAAGTCAAGGATCAGGAACTTCCTGAGCTTGTGGAACCGGATTTCAAAACGACCGTGGATGATATGGAGTGGCGGGGTTAATAAGGTTCACATCTCGATTCGTTGTCGTAGTTATTATTAAGAATGCGCCTGCTTATCCATAATCAAAGGGAAGCCGATAGCATTTTAGATCCGACATACAAACACTTGAATCCTTGGCCCCTCGAATCCTTGAACCCTTTTCTCCAACTCTTTGGAGAAAAGCCATAAATTTGGATTGCCCAGTCTTCAAGTAAACGGTAGAAGAGATCTTATTTAGGAGGCCTCGTGAAGAGCAAGGTCAAACGTAAAATACTTTTGGCGGTGGACGGATCAGACCAGGCGCTGGAAGCAGTTCGTTATGCCGGTGCGATGGTGACAGCCGAGCAGGCCAAAATTGTGCTGTTTTATGTGGGGACAGGATTTCCCGAAGTGTTCTGGGACATGGACGGTAATCCTCTCTACCGCTCCAAGAAACGCAAAGTCATGGGCTGGCTGGCCACCAATCAGCTGGTCATAGGCGAATTTAAGGAAAAAGCATTTAAGATTCTGGAGAATTGCGGGTTTGGCCGGGATGACGTCAGGGTTACGACCCGGGCCAAAAGAACCGACGTTCTCAAAGATATCATCCAGGAGACCTACCAGGATTACAGCGCCATTGTCATCGGCAGTACCGGTGCCAGCCGTTTGAAGGATCTGGTGGTCGGTAGTATGGCCAGAAAACTGGCCTATAAAGTCAAGCATATTCCAACGGTGATCGTGGACGGCGAGCCCGTTCCCGGGAAAATTCTGATAGCGCTGGACGAGTCCATCGAGTCTATGCGCGGCGTGAGCAGCATTGCCGCCCTGACCGGTATCGGCAACCCGGAAGTGATGCTCTGTCATTGCCTTTCCCCAAAGCCCCTTTTTGGAGCCCATGGCCGGTCTCAGGATATCGACGCAGATGGAGAAGGCTGGAGAGTCTATCACGAAAACAGGTTCAGACCTTATATGCAGGAAGCTACCCAGCGGCTGGTGGATGCCGGTGTCAATGCGGAGCGCATCAGCCGGGAAATTACTTTTGCCAGAGGCAATATTATTCAAAAGGTCATCGACATTGCTCTGCACGGTGAATTCGGAACCATCGTCGTGGGGCACCGGGAGGCTGTCGGCTTTTTGGAGACACGTTTCAGGGGGCGTTTCAGCGACAGGATCATCGAATCGCTCGATAATCGAGCCGTGTGGGTGGTCAGCTGAGCGGATGGTCCCAACGCTGCTCTGTTTCCAATGAATTGGCACAATATTATACTTCCGCCAATGGGTTGCTCGCAATCCATCATCAAAATATGCCTGATTGACTTAGGTCAATGCAAAGGCTCGAATGCCAAGGTAACCTGATCTGGAAAAAAACATCCGGAGGTGATCCAGTTGATCGAGATACATTTGTATGGAAAACTGCGCAAAATATCGGAGATAGAAACAATCCGGGAGAATGGGGTGCTGTTCATAGAACCTGATTCCGCCGAGACCATGACGACCGTGCTGAAAAGGGCCGGGGTCGTCGAGGATGATGCCCACAGCATTTTTTTGAATGCCAGACTGTTCGCGGCCCGCAGCAATATGGCGCGTTGGTTGGGATACCAACCCGCTTTCCGCAACCCACTGGACTGGAACCTGGACGTGCCGCTGAATTCCGGTGATCGCATCGGTGTGTTCGGCAGTGATATGGCCGCCCTTGTCGTTTAGGTCCGGTCTGACCCGTTAGCCAGAAGGCTAAACCCTAGGGTAAATCCTAGGGTAAACAACATGGCAAAAAAACTTCCGAATCCGTTGTGGGCAGCCTGCGAGAGGTCTTGAAAAATGAAAAAGCAAGCAGATTACAGCCGGGAAATCGCTGAGATACAACGAATCAAATCGCAACTGGGCGAAAAACTGCTCATCCTTACCCACCATTACCAGAGAAGAGAAATCGTGGCGCTGGGCGACTACCGTGGTGATTCGTTCGGTCTGTCACAGAGGGCGGCAGCGGATGCAAAGGCCCGTCACATCGTGTTTTGCGGTGTTCACTTCATGGCCGAAAGCGCTGAAATATTATCCGGGCCGCATCAGACCGTCCAACTGCCGGACAAGGAGGCGGGGTGCTGGATGGCCGACATGGCCGACAGCTATGTCGTGGAACGGTCCTGGCAGGAAGCAACCAAGGTTCTCGGGGAAAATGTAATCACACCGATTGTCTATATGAATGCCGACGCATCTATCAAGGCGTTCTGCGGCCGGCATGGTGGATTGGTCTGTACGTCCTCGAATGCCCCGGCCGCGTTTGCCTGGGGGCTTGAACGTCGTGAAAAGGTGTTCTTCTTTCCGGATCAGCACCTGGGCAGGAACACGGGTCATCAGATGGGTTTCAGCCCGGAAGATATGATTGTCTGGGATCCGTCCAAGCCTTTGGGCGGCGTCAGTGCAGAAAGTCTCAAAAGGGCCAGGATTTTGCTCTGGGATGGTTACTGTCTGGTCCACACCCGCTTTCAGGTCGCCCACATCGAGGCGATGAGAGAACGGTACCCTGACGCTAAAATAGTGGTGCATCCGGAATGTCTGCGGGAAGTGGTCCAGATGGCCGATGCCGCAGGTTCCACCGATTTTATTGTAAAATATGTCAGAAAAGCCTCTCCCGGAGCAACCATCATTATCGGGACCGAAATAAACTTGGTCAAGAGATTGGGTGCAGAGAATCCCGACAAGAATATCCTGACCCTGCACGACTCCCTCTGCCCTAATATGTACAAAATCAATCCCCAGAACCTGCTTCTATCCCTGCGCCACATCGGGAAAAAAAATGTCATCCATGTATCGGAATCGATCAAAAAAGAGGCCGGCGTTGCCTTGGAGCGTATGCTGGCATTATAGCCCGATCTTTAAAATCGAATTCCTGCGGATGTGTCGCAAAATGCAGCGAGATGGAGCAGTTTGCAGCAACATGTCAATTGTTTGATATATCACGATATACTGAATTGGTAGATAATAGTGGCGCATTGTGCGACAAATTATAGAATTCTACCTTACCCACCTTAATACAGCCTATCCATAAATAATAACAAATATATTCAAATATATAACAAATAATTGCCATTGGCGAATCCAAGTGGCCTCAAATATGCATTGTCTATTGTGCAGGTCAGGTGCAGAATTACTTTTCCCCAGAAATCAATAGCCAAGGAGATTTGCCATGAGAAACCAGACGGTAAAAAAATCAGGCCGGCCAGTCGTATATGGTAAGGCCGAGGATCAATGCGTTTGGAGCCGCGCCGGTGTTACCAAACCGATCAAGTGTATCAATGCTTTCGACTGCCTGGGATGTTCGCTGGACCGCAAGGTGCAGGCGAATTTCGAAGCTAAGGAGGCCTGGCATGTAGACAGATCGAGCGCTCACCGGACAGCGAGGTTGCGGATGCTGGGTAGCCAGCTAAAGTGCCGGCACATGTTGAGCGGGCGTGTGGATTACAAACTGTGCGCCCACAATTACAACTGTATCAAGTGCCCATATGATCAGATGATAGAAGACACAGGCTATATGCCCGGTTTCAAACCACCCGTCTGCGAACAGGTCTCCGGCTTCACGGTTCCCAGGGACCACTATTTCCATTACGGGCATACGTGGGCCAGGGTGGAATATGGCGGCCGTGTGCGGGTAGGGCTCGATGATTTTGCACTCCGGCTGTTAGGGCCGCAGGATGAGATTCAGCTCCCCCGTCTGGGAGCCAAAGCGGGCCAGGGAAAACACCTGGCTGTACTGAAGCGCGAAGGCAATGAAGCATTGACATTAAGCCCGGTGGATGGTCACGTCGTCGCCGTTAATCACAAACTCAAGCAAAATGCATCCACCGCCAACGATTCTCCTTACTATGACGGCTGGTTCATGGTGGTTCAGCCGGCCAACCTGCGTCGAAGCTTGAAAAACCTTTTCTTCGGTACCGAGAGCCTGGCCTGGATGGATGATGAAGCCACGCGACTCAATACGCTGCTCAGTGAAGAGACCGGATACCGCATGGCCGCCACCGGTGGTGAGGCAGTCAGAGATATTTATGGTTCGGTGCCGGGCATCGTTTGGGATCGATTGATCGAGGAGTTCTTGGGGTAGGGGTTATTTTTCATCAGCAACTACTGTTCGCAGGTGTCTTTTAATCTCATACTCGCAGGCCGTACAAAAACTGATGGGGAGCGAATCCAGGGCTTCGAGATTCGAAGAGAAGTGCATGATGCAGAAGCTTTCCCAGCAATGCCCCAGGCCGAGCAGATGTCCAGCTTCGTGAAGGCTTATTTTAGCGGCCCTTTGATAAAAGGTCTCCGGATTGTTGTCGAAAAGACGGTTGAGTGAAACGAGAGCCGCTTTTCCCCCTAACTGGGACTCACCGTAGACGAAAGAGAGGATAGGCGAACATATATCGTGGGCGATGATGCCCAGTTTAAATGGAGCTCCGTCACGGAAGAAAGCGAGCTGCTTGATAATTCTGGTAGCGTCGAATTGATTTCGAACAGGCACATAAGCATAGTCGGGTGATTCGATGGGGGGTAGAATGCCTGTGTTGAGGCCTGCAACAGCCTGCAGATTAGCGGCAATGACGGATACCGCCATTTCATCCACCTGATCAAAAATAATCAGGTCCAGAAGGGGTCGAACCGGCGGTTCTGATTGGTGGGTTTGCAATATAATCTTTCCCGGTTTAAATGGAAATGTTCGGGTTAAGACCGGACCAGGTGAAACCGTTTTATCTTTCTGTTGAGGGTGCTTCGGTCGATGTCCAGCTGTTTGGCTGCCCGGCTGATATTCCAGTTACAGGTGTCAAGGACCGAGCGTACATGACTGATTTCGACCTCATGCAGCGTCAGGGTTCCCAGTCGGCAATCTTTACTGGAAGTATCGAGAAAGGTCAACTCTTCCGCGCCGATCATTCTTCCGCGGGCAAGCACGACCGCTCTTTCGATGACATTTCGCAACTCACGAACGTTTCCCGGCCACGAATAGGCCATCAACATACCCAGGGCACGCTGTGTAAATCCTTCCAGGCGTTTGCCCGTTTCCTGGACATACAGATCAAGAAAATGATCGGCCAGCGCCGGTACATCCTCCAGGCGTTCCCGAAGGGGAGGAACCGGCAGGGTGATGACATTGATCCGGTAGAAGAAGTCTTCCCGAAACCGATTTTCCCTGATGAGTTGCGACAGATTCCGATGCGTGGCACTAAGCAATCGGAAGTGGGTGGAAATGGATTGATTGCCACCCAGGCGCTGAAGGTGTTTTTCCTCCAGAACCCGTAGTAAACTTACCTGCATTTTAGAGGAAATTTCACCAATTTCATCCAGAAACAGCGTACCGTTGTTGGCCATTTCGAGTCTGCCACGCCTGGCTTTGACGGCGCCGGTGAAGGCGCCTCTTTCATGCCCGAAAAGCTCGCTTTCCAAAAGCGTTTCCGACATGGCACCACAGTTTATGGCGATAAACGGTCCATCCGACTGTCGACTCTGCATGTGAAGGGCTTCGGCAATAAGCTCTTTGCCCACACCGGTTTCTCCGGTTATCAGAACAGGTGTGCCGGTGGGTGCCACATCCTCTATGATTGAAAAAACATGATGCATGGCATCGGATTGAGCTACAAAACCTTCCCACAAAGTCTCACGCTTTTCCATCAACTGTTCCCTCAGGGTTTCGTTTTCGTCACGCAGTGCTTTGCTGGCCATTACGCGTTCCATGAGGAGGGAAAGCTGATCAGGATCGAAAGGTTTGCAGAGATAATCACAGGCACCCAATTTCATGGCCTCGACAGCGGACTGGATGGAACCGTGAGCCGTGATCATGATCACATTTGCATCCGGTTGCTTTTCCTTCAGCCTTCCCAGGAGCTCCAGCCCATCCATCCCAGGCATTTTTATATCCACGAAGTACACGTCGAAATGCTTCTTGGCCATACGTTCCAGGGCTTCCAGACCCGATCCAGCCTTTTCAACTCTGTATCCGTCTTTGATGAACCATGCCTCCAGGGCTTCACAAATAGTCTCCTCATCATCCACAACCATTATTTGGGTTGCAAGACTCATTGAATTACTCCTTATGTTTTCTATTTATTTACTGAGTATCCATCACCTTGAGCACTCAGGCAGTTGAAGATAGGGTCCCTGCACTTTTGACCTCGGTCGGGTGGCTGGGCAGTTTAATTTTGAATACGGTACCTTCACCAACCTGACTGTTAACCTCCAGTGTCCCCTTGTGTTCACGTATGATTCCGTAGGTCATGGAGAGCCCGAGTCCGACACCTTTGCCTTCAACTTTAGTTGTGTAGAACGGTTCGAAAATTCGGGGCAGGTCTTCGGGTTTGATTCCCTGTCCTTCGTCGGCAACAGTTATTCGTACCGTATCTATTTCTTCATCCAGCGTGCCTTCGATGGTAAGTTTCCCACCATCAGGCATTGATTCGATGGCGTTGAATATCAAATTCATTAGACATTGCTGTATCTGGGCTTTATCCCCCCATGCCGTAAACGGTACTGCTGGTAGATTCACTTCCAGGTCCACGTGCGTGGCTTCCAGTTGATGGTGGATCAGTTGAAGAATCGTATGAACGATCTCCTTGAGGTCGATCTCTTTGGCTTCAACACTGTTCTGTCGCGCGAAGGTCAGCAGATTGGTAACTATGCCTCCGCACCGCAGAGCTTCGCGAACGGAAAGTTCCAGGTAGCGTTTAAAACCTGACAACCCCTCTGGCGGCAATCTATCCTCCTGTAGATAGGAGAGAATCAGTTTGTTGAAAGTGACAATGCTGGCAATGGGGTTGTTGATTTCATGACAGACCGAAGCGACCAGACGGCCAATGGATGCCAGTCGATCTTCTTGGACAAACCGTTCCAGATCATCCTTTATGGCCCGGGTGCGTTGTTCAACTCTTTCTGTAAGCGCTTTGGTGATGTCCCTTATGGTGACAACCAGCTGAACAATTTCTTTCATATGGTTGAATATGGGGTAGGCCGTTACCTGGGATACCATTGGTTCGGCATTCAGGGCGCTGCTTTCATGGACCACGCGTGTGGGACGTCCGGTACGCAGGGTTTCCTGGGCCGGGCACATCCGCTCATCGCAGCTGCATAGCTTTTGGGCTCCGTGAATGACTTCGAAACAGCATTTTCCGAGTAAATGTTTGTGGTCCCGGCTACCGGATATCAACGGAGAGTCATTGCATCTGATTATGTTGAAATCACGGTCGAGAACCAAGACACCATCCGGAGATGCCTCCAGGAGGGCCGAGGCGAATGAGCTGGCCAGACTGATATCTGTTTCCTTGTGGGCGGCTTGTTCAGAACGTGTCGCGATATCAAGTAAAAGCATCGAGGCCTGACGGTCCAGGATGCCGATGGCCGGGGATTTATACTTAACGAGATTTGACAGTATCTGTTCCTCACCAGTCAGTTCCAGGATGAAGTCGAGATAATCCAGTGAGAGCATGTCCAGATAATTATCAATAATGTCAATATCCATTTCGCCGGCATATTTATAACAGGCTATGGATTTAGAAACCGGAGCGACACCAACGAGTTTGAAACGAACGTGAACAGGTTTTATGGCATGCAGTGTCCGCATGATGGACAGGCATCGTGTTCCCCTGGCGATAACGCCAACATTCAATACGAGGCAGTGATCCAGTTTTTCATCGATATCCATGAATGCTCCTTGTGGGTGGATCCGCCGTTGCCATGCTTATTCCAATATTAAAGAGCCCTATCCCTGGGAAGGCGGTTGTGGTGGTTTTAAGTGCAATAGAGGCGGGTATGAACTTTTTTGCTGGTGGACGAGGAGTAGTAAAACTTCACTTGAGGACAAGTGAAACGTTATATTAATAACCACAGGAGAACAAGCGCGCCGCACCCCTAATCTGTCGCATTTCTCAACATTTTACACGAGTAAAACAGTCTTTGTCAAGCAGAGAAAGCGGAAGAGATGTGTCACTGCAACATTAGGGTAAACCTAGTTGTCGAGCGAATTCCACCGGATCTGTAGCGGGCAGCCTGCAGGTGTTGCCTGCGCACACATATGCGGTGGCCTTTCCGTCCAGGGGTGGACGGTTGCGAACAATCGGCATGACAGACGCGGCCGTTTCACGGCCGTCACCATCCGTTACCACGGCGATGACCCGGTTGGGCAGAAAATGTGCCCGCAATATTGACAGGAAAGGCTCGGCTGCCTGCATTTCTCCATGCGGTGTGACGATGATGATTTCCCGGGGTTCATCCAGGTGGAAATCAAGTGCCATCAGCAGCGAGGCAAGCGCCGAGGGGTTTGAAGCCAGGACGTCGGAAAGCGATGTAAGCGCTTTTTCGGCCCGTTCACCGTAAGTGTTGTCGGCGGTGAATGCTCCGATGCGCAGCAGGTTCATGATGGCCACGGCATTGCCCGAGGGAAGTGCCCCGTCAAAGTTGGGTTTCTCCCTGGCAATCAGCGCTTCATGGTCATCGCCGGTCATGAAAAAACCGCCTTCCTTCGGGTCTTCGTAATGTTTTGCCAGGACGTTTTCAAGTTCGAGCGCCTTTGTGAACCATTGGATGTCATGGGTGGTCTCGTAGATGTCCAGCAGGGATGCAGTCAAGAAGGCGTAGTCGTCGAGGTAGGCTTTGTGGCGTGCTTTTCCCTCTTTGTAGCTTCGGTAGAGCCGGCCGTCGACCATCATGTGCTTCAACAGGAAGTCGGCCGCCTGGATTGCAGACTGGGTATAGGCGGCGTCATCCAGGATGAATCCGGCCCTGGCAAAGGCGGAGATCATCAGGCCGTTCCAGGCGGTCAGAATTTTTTCATCCCTTATGGGGAGAGGGCGCTGTTCCCGGCCGGCCTTCAAGATCGATATTGATTTTTCGATGGCAGCTGACAGTTCCGATTCACTGATATTCAGCTGTCTGGCGATGTCCGTTGCCGGCGCCTGCCTGTTCAGAATATGGCGTCCCTCAAACTTTGAGGCAGCACCCACGGCATAATAGCTGCGGACAATATTAAAAAGATCCTGGCCCAGTGCCGATTCGAGTTCTGACGGGGTCCATGTGAAAAAGTAGCCCTCCTCCCTATCTCCTTCCGGGGTCAGGCTGTCGGCATCGGTTGCAGCGTAAAAAGCACCTTCCGGGGAGGTCATGTCCTGCTGAACATAATTAAGGGTTTCTTCGGCAATGCGCCGATATTGCTCGTCCTTGAACACCTGATAGCCCTCAAGGTAGTCCAGGACCAGTAGCGCGTTGTCGTAAAGCATTTTTTCGAAGTGGGGTACGAGCCATCCGGTGTCCGTGGAATAGCGGTGAAACCCGCCTCCCACGTGGTCGTATATTCCTCCCCCCGCCATTTTATCGAGGGTCAGGCGGGCCATGTCCAATACACCTGAACCCGGGTTCCGTCGATCAAATCGGAAAATCAGCCTCGATGGCAGCGTGCTGGGGAATTTGGGCCCCCCTTTAAGCCCGCCGTCAACGGGATCGAAGCGATCCCTGTAGGTGCCCATGGCTTTGTGAAGGATGTCATTGTCCGGTAAACTATTACCTGCCTCGGGTTTCAGGATGCGTTGGATGGCGCCGGTAATCTGTTGGCTGGACTGGGTCAACAGATTCCGGCGCCGGTCAAAGCTTTCCCTGATTTTTTTCAACAGGGTCAGGAACCCGACATTGCCGCCACGGTCCCCGTCCCTGGCCGGGAAGTAGGTCCCCCCGAAAAAAGGTTTTCTGTCGGGCATCAGCCACACCGTCATGGGCCATCCGCCCCTGCCGGTCAATGCCTGCACGGCTGCCATGTAAATGGCATCCACATCCGGTCGTTCTTCGCGGTCCACTTTGATGGCAATGTAGTTCTGGTTGATAAATTCAGCAATTTCTTCATCTTCGAACGACTCCTCTTCCATGACATGGCACCAGTGGCAGGTGGCATAACCCACGGAAAGAAGTACGGGGAGATTATTTTTTTGCGCAATTTCGAAGGCTTCATCACCCCAGGCATGCCAGTCCACGGGATTGTGAGCGTGCTGGAGCAGATAGGGACTGGATTCGAGAAAAAGGCGGTTGGTGTATTTAGCCCAGCCATCGGGCCCTATGTGCCGGGTACGAGGTGTGTACGCGGAACCCCTTTTTGTTTTCATGCGTTTATATTGTTCAGTGAATTCCATTGGGCACCCTCAAAAACAATATCTGCTGGTTCTCTATCTGCCGGCGCTATGATGTTGTCAGTTCATATCCCTGGCCCACCCAGTCCACCAGGCCGCGTTCCATGTTGTAGATCATTTCAAACCCCAGTTCTCTGATGGCCTTCATCAGCTGCCCGCTACGGTTTCCGCTGCGGCAGTAAATGAGATAGATTTTGTCGGGGTCCAGGCGGCTGAAATCATTGGCAAAGGATTTGGAATAAAAATCAAGCATGTGCGCACCTGAGATGTGGCCGGCCTCGAACTCGGCCGGTGTGCGGATATCCAGGATAACGAAGTCAGGGTTTGACCGGTACTTTTCGATCAGATCCGCCGACATTTCAGCGCTGATGTTTTGGATGGCTGCTTCCGCAGCAATGCCGATAACCGGCACCAGCAGAATCAAGGATAGGCAAAGCCAGATATTTTTAGGTGAATATAGGTTTTTCATGGGAAAAAATAATACCACACCGTGGTCATGTCAACCGCGTCAGGAGCCAAATATTGTATTGGCACCCATGCATGAAATATATTTGACCTTCTGGCTTTTAGCTTTTTCGTGAAATATATGATATCCAAATTTTGGGGGAAGGCAGTTTTTATCAGATAAACAAGCGATATATGAAAAATTTCAGATCGTGAGGAGGAAATTAATATGCAAGCAAAGAATTTAAATCGAGAAGAGATAACAATGAATAATGATTATTGGGTTAAATTGGATCGAAAATATCGAGCCCAGGTAAGGAAAACCCGATCTATTGTGCTGGAAAAAGGAAAAGGGGTTGAGGTCTGGGACGTGGAGGGGAAGAAGTATTTGGACTTCGAATCAGGCCAAATGGCAATGGCAACCGGGCACAGTCATCCCGCGGTTCTTAAGCGAATAAGGGAACAAATAGAGTTGCTTATGCAAAATAGTATAAGAGTTTTGAATATACCACGAGTTCTTCTATCAAAAAAACTTTCTGAAATTGTTCCTGATCCACTTGCAAAGTCTTTCTTTCTATCCACCGGCTCAGAATCTGTCGAGGCTTCGCTGCGGCTTGCAAAAAAATATACCGGACGTTTTGAAGTGGTCTCCCTTTTAAGAGGTTACCACGGCAGAACAGCCGGCAGTCAGTCTTATACCAGCAATAGCAGGGGGGCTCGCACTGGCTATGGTCCACTTTTGCCTGGATCTGCTTTCATTCCTGCCCCGTATTGCTACCGGTGTGCTTTTAACGAGACGCTCCCATGCAACCTCTCATGTCTTTCATACGCCGAGGACGTTATCGATAGGACAACTTCCGGCCAGCCTGCAGCGATGCTCATCGAAATTATGCAGGGAGTTGGAGGTACTATTGTCCCACCTGCAGATTGGGTTAGGCGCCTACGGCAAATTTGTAACGAAAGAGAAATGTTACTTATCATTGATGAATCACTCACAGGAATGGGCCGAACGGGAAAGTGGTTTGGCTTTGAACACTATGGTATAGTGCCGGATATTTTGACCACGTCAAAAGCGCTCGGTCAGGGTGTTCCTGTAGCCGCAGTGATTACCACCGACGATATCGCCGAAAGAGCTGTAGCAAATGGTTTTGATCAGGGGGCTACTCATATGGGGGATTCCTTTCAATGTGCAGTAGCTTTAGCTAATATAGAAGTGATTGAACGCGAAAACCTCTTAGCGAAAAGCATTAGTATGGGCGCACTTTTGAAAAAGGGACTCGAGGATCTTCAAACAAAATTCGAGATTGTTGGTGACGTCAGGGGTAAGGGTCTTTTCCTGGGTATGGAAATAATTGAATCGAGAGCAAGCAGACGGCCAGATCCGGATCGTACGATAAAATTGGTTACAGAATGTGAAGATCGAGGTTTACTTTTAGGCGGTGGCATTCCTACAGGTGGATTGGGTACGAATACAGTTCGCCTTTGTCCTCCGCTGGTCATAACAGAAGAACAAGTAGGTATCGCTTTAAACATTATAGAGGATGTATTACCTAAAATTTAATGATAAGGTGGATACAAGGAAAATCCTCGATCGGAAGTTGGCGTATTTAATGAAAATATTGAAGGGGAAAATATAACTATGGATTCACAATTCAAGCCGAGTGCTGGATATAAAGAGAAAGTAATTGAGAGTTTTAACCGGCAGGGAATGATGAAAACGATTAATGCATCCATCATTGCTATTCGCCCGGGTGAAATAGAATTAGCGTTTCCGTATCAATCAAACTTAACTCAGCAACATGGTTTCATCCATGCCGGTATCGTCTCAACTATGCTTGATACCGCTTGTGGTTACGCAGCTTTCTCATTGATGCCGGAGAATGCCGCTGTTCTCACTATTGAATTTAAGGTAAATCTATTGTCTCCAGCAAAAGGAGAGCGATTCCAAGCTGTTGGTAAGGTTAAAAAACCCGGTAAAAATATCACCGTAACGGAAGGTGAGTTATTTTCCTATACAGAAGGTGGGCAAAAATTAGTTGCAACAATGATCGCTACCATTATGTCAGTTTATGATCGCGACGGTATCGAATATTAATGGTTAATGAAGCAGTGGCCAACCTTTGGGCAACATATCCGGGGAATCTCTATTTTCCTTTTTATTAAAACCGAAAAGCTTCCGCCGACAAAGGTAAAAGGATATGATGAAAAGCAGATCTACGGCTTCATGTTTCATACTGTCTCCTTAACACGAAAACAAAAAATCGCAGTGATCTGTGCCTTCCATTGACGCATCAAAGCTTTGACAGGCAGCGATCCAGCGTGGTGATAAATAAGTCCACATGCTCACGTTCCCAGCTAAAGTTAGGGCGTATTTTCAATACATTTTTCGGGCCGGCTTCGCTCACTAAAACACATTCCTGTTTCATCAGCTCTATCAGACGCGATGTCTGTTCGCTGGCCGGTGCTTTGTTTTCGCGATTAGTGACAAATTCCAAGCCGATCATCATGCCCTCTCCGCGCACATCGCCAATCAGCGATTGCCTATCGGCCAGTTTGTGCAAATGGTGGCGGAAGTAGTCGCCCAACGCATTGCTTTTATTGACCAGATCACGTCGCTTTATTTCATCCAGCAACGCCATGCCTGCAGCGCAAGCAACCGGGTTGCCGCCGAAAGTGCTGAACAGGTCAATTGCATTAGAAAAGCGATTCAACAATTCACGACTGGTGATCACAATGCCTACCGGAAAACCATTGGCCACCGGTTTGCCCATAGTGACAATGTCCACGTACCCCAAACCCCGTGCTTTGAAGCCCCACATATTACCAAGACGCCCCAAACCCGTCTGCACTTCATCGGCAACCACCATACCACCGACCCTTTTTACTTTTTGCGCCACCAGATTGAAATAATTGTCAGGCGCCATCAGCACACCGTTGCTGCACAGAGCCGTGTCCACCATAAAAACAGCCGGCTTGTACCCACGGCGGGCCAGATCGGCAATGGCGCGATCAGCATCGGCGGCATATTTTTCGGCAGCATCAGGATCATTGGCAAAGGGGCCGCGATACATATCCGGCACCTGTAGGCACTCAACATTGTCAGGCGGCTCCAGGATTTCCGGTGAAAGGCGCATGGTGGTTTCGGTTATGCCGTGGTATGCATCTTCCATAATCAGCGCACCGATATTGCCAGTGGCGAACTTGGCCATCTGCATGGCCACGTCGTTGGCCTCACTGCCGGAGTTCACAAAAAAGCACGCATTGAGATGATCGGGAAGTTCAGCCGTCAGGTGCGCTGCGTAATCTGCGACAATATCGCAGATATAGCGGGTGTTAACGTTGATTGCTGCCGCCTGACGTGCAATGGCGGAAGAGATATGTGGATTGGCATGCCCCATCTGCTGCACATTGTTGTAGGCATCCAGGTAAGCTGTGCCATCGGCGGTATAGAGCCATGGTCCTTCGCTGCGGGTAAAATTCAGTGGTTTTTCGTAGAAATACCAAACATCACCAAGATTATCCACACGCTTTGACAAAAGTTCATTCGTACGATCGGGAAACACTTGGTCCCCTTCTTTGCGAGCAGAATACACCGGAAACCGACAGGCCCTGCGTAAACGGCGAATGGCTTTTTCTCGCCCCACTCCCCAGAGACGTTTGAGCATGCGTGCGTTTATGCCGGTGTTTTCTATATGCACCTTTTCACTGCCATCAGACAGCCTATCGCGGGCACCAATAATTACGGTGTTAATCAACAAACAAATCAGCATCATGTCGTAGACGAGATCGATTTCGTTTTCCTCTAAAGGAAAGCTGCTGTCAAAACCTGCGGCTGTACTGCAGAGTGCGTCCAGTGGGTCAGTATTGTCATCGTCGAAGGAATCGCCGGCGGCCACAAGGTCGGCCACCGCCGGACCATACAACATATCGCCAAAATCAATCATGCCGACCGCGCGGGTCGGATCTTCTGGGTCCACCAGCACATTGTCGGGGTGGGCATCGTGATGCACCACTTGCCAGCGCGTTTTTTTTAACTGTGGCAAAATAAATCGTTCAGCACGATCGAGAATCGTGTTGCACAGTTCGCGGGTGGGTGTGTCGGGCAGATATTGAATATACGGACGCAGTTCCAGGCAGCGATTCATGTCCCACAGATGCACATTACGGCCTGCATAGGGATGATAAAAGTTTCTCAGAGACTTTGTCAGCCGGCCAACCATCGCACCTATGTTGTAACGCGTTTTGGGGTTAAAGGCGGCGGGCGTACGGTCCATTACATCACCTTCGATATACGTGAGCATGCGGATGATGTGGCGGTCACCGCTTTCAGATTGAACCCAGTCAAAGGGTTTATCGTCCTTGGTGTGGATTATGTGCGGCACCTGCAAATCGCTGTCTTGCTCAACAATGTGCTTCAGGGCTTTTATTTGGAAATCAATGACGCCTTCGGGCTCGACAGCATTGGAGATTTTCACAACATAGGCTGTGCCGCTCTTGGTACGAATGCGATAGGAAATATCCCGTTCGCAATTCAGTTCTTTGTAATCGCCATCAATATAATACAAATCAGATACAATTCGTTTGACCTGGTTTAGAGCAAACTGCGGCAGATTACGATTTAAATGTTCTGGACACATAACGGGTTCCTTTAGATGAACGTTCAATGTTCAACTTTTTTCGGTAACTTCCGGTTTCTGAACTCTCTGGTTCATGTGATCTGTGATAGAGCCCTTTCCAGCGGCAACGCAACGCCTCGTCCTCGGGGCCAGGATTCTTTACTTTTTTCCATGCATGCTGAAGGAATTGAATTCGAACAGGGTAATGTCCTTGTCCAGCGTCTGGTCATCCCTGAGGATTCGGATGGTTGTGGTCTGGTCCTTCCGGCAGAAATAGAGGGCGATTTTCAGGTCGGCCAGGGCTGCAATCGTCTGTCCGTCAAATGCCTGGATAATGTCGCCTTGATTTAGCCCTGCTTTTTCAGCAGGTCCGTTTTTACTGATGCCGGCAATGGTCAGCGCACTGTCCTTTTCTTCGACCATGACCCCGAGTTTGGGTGCGGGGTTTCCTTTGATCTCGGTGGTTAGGAGCACATAGTCGGCAATGTCTTCTTCCAGGGCTTCATCCTGAACGATAACGGTGTAAGGCTCCCCGGACCGCCGGAAAAGCCGTTGGGGAACACCGTACCCGTGTCGGATGTGCCCGTTGCCGGCCAGGATGACCAGTTTACGTCCGGGATTGTTTTCGAGAAAGCGAAAGGCCCGGTCGGCCATGCTTTCATCCCACAGCACCTGGGCCTGGAGAAAAAAGTTGAATTCATTGATGCCGGTCTTATCGCCGTGCAGGGAAAACACATCCTTCAGGTCATTTTGATATGCTTCGTTTGAAAAATCGAGTTCAGCGGGCAGCCGGGCTTTCTGAGCATCACTCAAACTTTCCAACCCTTTTCTGGCGACCTGCTTGCTGATGTCCCCCGGTATGTTCAGGGCCACCAGCGGGATGTCGTTGGTTTTTAGAAAATCAACGATGGGTTTGTAAAGGCCGTAATCATAGCGCCACTCTTCATAGTAACGGGATTGTTTAAGAAACTCACGTTCATCGATTCTGCCGGCCAGGTAATCATCCACGGCAACCTGATAGGGCTGGTGAAACATCTCCATGCCCACGGCCACTTCCGCCCCAGAAGCAAACAGGTGCCGGATGATTTCGAGCTGGTGCATGTGGTGGGCGTAGCGGTCGTGTTTTTCCCCCACGAAAATCACACGGCTTTTTAAGAGTACGTCCATGGTCTGCCCCAAGGTCGGATCGTGGCCGGGCCGGAGCGCAAGGGGTGCCGGATATTCAAGTATGCGCATGCCGTTACCCGTTTCAACTCTTTTTTTAGTGATTATTCTGCCTTGATCGAAGGTCAGCTCGCTGTATTTGCCGTAGTGGCGCAGTTTGCGTTGAACGGCAAGGGTTTCCTGCATATCCCTGGCATGGATCAGCAATATCAGACCATCCTCGCTGTAGGGGTGTTTGAAGACCTTGAGGCCCAGGCCGGTGCCCGGGGGTATCGGCCCGCCAAGCAGGGTCTTGGCCACCGGATTGTCGTAACCGCAGATGACAAGTGAATTTTCTTTGAGTGCTGAAAAGCGGATGTCACCCGGTGTAGCCATGTCGATTTTCCGGACACCCAATGCCTTGATCAGGGGACCATAGATGGGCTGCAGTTTTTTTTCAACGACAACAGTCAATTTTTCCAGGCCCATGATGCCGGCCAGCACAGGTGGCTTTTCTGCCTGGACCAGGTGCCGCATCAGGTCGTAATTCTCGTCCAGGATGACTTTTGTGGGCAGGCTGTCCAGTTCAAGCGTGAATGCCTGCTCTTGACTATCCATGCGGACCGATAGGGTTTTGATGCAGCTTTCGGTATGCACCTGAATGGGAATGTCGAGCGGGAAGGGTTCCTCCCGTTGCTGCAGGGTGAATTTGAGTACGGGGATTCCATCCTGAACTTCGAGCATGCCCTCGGCGACAGTCAGGCGGGGGATGTCCGCGCGGTTGAGCCAGGTGTCGAAATAGTCATCGAGTTTGTCCCCGGAATTATTTTCGAATGATTGTTGAATGTCGTGCCATGAGGCTGTCTGCAGCCGGTTGTCATGGATGAAATCGACCATGGCGTTGAAAAAGGTTTCATCTCCGAAACGCTTTCTCAGCCCGTGGAAAAACATGGCGGTCCTGCCATAGCCGATAGTGCTCAGTGCCTTGCTGCTGCGGTACTGAAAATGGCTCACCGGTACGGCATTGCCGGCATTGACATAGGCCTCGAAATCCACCATGACCTGTTTGCGGTAAGCCCTGCCGCGACCCTGCTTTTCTTCGAGCAGGTAATCGGACAGGTAGGTGGTCAGCCCCTCGGCCCAATTACCGTGGACATGATCGATGTAGACATAATTGCCAAACCACTGGTGCAGGATTTCATGGGCCAGGGATGTTTTTACGATAAAGGGCAGTTTGACCACCGCATGTCCCAAAAGGGTGAAGGTGGGCATGGAGTAGCCGGTGGGCAGGATATTTTCCACGATGGCAAAACGTTTGTAGGGGTAGGGGGTCAGGATGGACTCGTAAAGTTCCAGATATTTTTTGGTATGCGCGATGTAAGTGTCGGCGAGGGCGGCGTCTTCTTTGAAAAAATAGGATTCGATGACAATATCGTTATATTTGTCCTGCCGGACTTCAAAATTTGTTGATGCCGCCAGGTGCAGACCGTCCAGGGGATGCTCGAACTGGAACAGATGGGTGGCCTGCGTTTCGGCATAGGCCACGGAAACGTTTTCGGCCTCGGATACGGCTTTGAACTTCCGGGGCAGGGTCACCGAAAGTGTGTACCGGGCCAGCCCTTCCGGCACCGGAAACCAACCGGCCATGAGAAAAACGTGAGTCGCATCGATCATTCCGATTGGTTGGCCGATTGGTTGGCCGATGGATTGGCCGGCCGGTGATCCGTCGAAGACGGCGTCGTAGCGCACAACGGTGGATCTGCCGTTACCGACCCCCACGGTGATCATGCCATTGGATGTGTCGGGTACCTGCTTTCCATCGACGGTGATGTTGCTTAGGTTGTTGATTGCCAGTCGCACTTCCCGGGCATGCCCGCTCGACAAATGGGCGGTTCCGCTCAAGCGCTTCATGGTGGTGTCGATGCTGACGTCAAGTACATAGAAGAGTTCAGTTCCCCAGCCCAAAGCGGGGGTCACCATCATGATCAGGAAAATCAGGTTTTTCAATATGGGCATTTAACACTCCCTTGACAACCTGAACCACAGGCTGTGTTGTTGAGATCTGATAGGGTGATGTTACAAGAACGTTAGGGTAAAGATATGCACATTCGGGTAACTTTCAACTTTTCGAAGGCTTGTCCCGGGGGGGAAGTTAGGAGGGCTTTTCCGCTTTAAATCGGTGTTCGATGATTAAAGCCGGTTTCAGCAGCATGGTCACGACGAACATGCCCAGGGCCAGAATACCAAGCGCAATACTGATTTCCACCCAGCTTGGCGCATAGGAAACCACTTCACCCAAGGGCGAGGGTACCAGACCCGGGACGATCAATCCGATCCCTTTTTCTATCCAGATGCCAACAAAAAGCAGTATGCAGGCAGGTAGCAGAAGCATGGGTTTGTTCTTGCCCGGGTTGAAAGCCAGGAGCAGTGTGCCGATGATGTTGATACTGATAGCTGTCCAGATCCAGGGAACCAGTGAATTATGGCCATCCAGGCCGAAATAGAGGTATTCGGCGGACAGGCTATGGTGAGTGGGGAAATAAAACTCCTTGAACACTTCCGAAAAGAGCATGATCAGGTTGATGATGGCTGAAATGACGATGATCAGTCTCAATTTATTAAAAGTCTGTTTTGGGATCTTGAAAACCGTGGTGTTATGAATGATAACCAGTAATACGGTTATCAGGGCCGGCCCGGCGGCAAAAGCAGATGCCAGAAACCTTGGCCCCATCAAGGGATTGTTCCAGAAAGGTCTGGCCGGCAAACCTTCATACAAAAAGGCCGTGATCAGATGGATGCCGAATGCCCAGAATATAGAAATAAATACAAAGGGGCGATATTTTCTGGGATCTGGTTCTACCTGGTTGTAATGACAATATAAAATATATGCCGGAATCGACAGGTTCAAAACCAGATAGACGTTAAGCACAAGTATGTCCCAGGTGAGCAGCGAAGATGGCCAGTTAAAAAGACCGATGATGGGAATGATGTGCCATCCCTGCAGGGGACGGCCCAGATCCACAAACACAAACGTCATGCTCATAACCAATGCGCCGATGGCGACGACTTCACCAATAATAACGACATGGTGAAAATCCTTATCCTTGAAAATATAGGAAGGCAGGATCAACATGACTGCTGCGGCCGCAACACCCACCAGAAAGGTAAAGTTGGCGATGTAAAAACCCCAGCTGACGATATCGGACATATGGGTTACAGCCAGGCCCAGCTTCCATTGAACCAGATAGGCAAATACACCAAGCATCATGAAGACAACCAGTAAACATAAAAACAGCTGGTAACCAATTCCGCCGGATAAACTCCACCTGGTGACATCAGTAATAAAGCCGATCATCTGCCTTACGGAAGATTTCTGAGTCATTGTATTTCCTTACTTTTAGTCAATAAAATACCAAAATTTTGGATCTGTTCCTAATTCTTCTTTCCAGCGGAAAACTTTTTTGTTTTCCAGGACAAACCGGATCTCGCTTTTGGGGTCCAGCAGGTTCCCGAAAATTCTTGCCCCGGTAGGGCACGCTTCAGCACAGGCCGGTAGCCGGCCCTCGCGGGTCCTCTGCACACAGAACGTGCATTTTTCCATCTGCCCCCGCCGCCGCTGCCTGTTGCCCAAATAATGCTGCTTTTTTGTTATTTCTTTTACCGGCACCACCGGTTCGTTCCAGTTGAACCGGCGGCCGTAATAAGGACACGCGGCCATACAGTACCGGCACCCGATGCACCAGTCATAGTCAACCACGACAATTCCATCGGGCTCTCTATACGTGGCTTTAGTGGGACAAGCCTTTATGCAAGGTGCATTGTCACAATGGTTACATTGCGCCCCCATATAAAAACGGCCGTCCACCGGCACTTCATTAAAGAACTTACCCTGGCCCGCATCAGGTGTCATCTGACCGGGCTCCATCTCGAATATGCGGATATATTGCATATTACTTTTTCTGTCCAGGTTGTTTTCCCTGACACAGGCGGACACGCATTCCATATACCCTTCACACCGGGTAACGTTGAAGCCATAGCCAAAAAGAACGCCTGGCATTGCTTCCTTTGAGCTTATCTGGACATCTACGTTCTTTTGAAGTTTGGCCAGTCTTTCCAGACGTGTAATGGTAGTATCTCTTTCTTTTTCGGTCATAAGGCGGTAATGCGCTTTAAAATACTCCTGAAACTGTAAGGCAAATTCTTCTTTAGAGCCGAGCAGCCCCGGTGCCTGGCAACCGGTAACCACGGCGGTACCACCAATTGCAGCGGCTTTCACGGCTTTTTTTAGAAATTCCCGCCGGCCTGAATCCTGACACGGTCGATGCTCGTCTGTGATCTGTTGCCTGCCGCTTTTATTTTTCAAAAAACCCATATTTTTTCCTATTCGGTGAAAGGACGTGAGTAGGTTTTCGGCCATCGCTTTTCAAAACGCGGTGCATGCGGATCATGGCATGAAGCACAGTTTTTTACGACCCGCTCGCCTGCCCACCAGGAGACGCGCTTCCCGTGGGCGCCGCCGATCCAATCCTTTTTCTGTCTGAAATGGCACTGCCCGCACAACTGGTAACTGTGATCCATGTCCACTTTTGTACCTTTTTCAGTAATCAGAACATCCCGGTTGTCCTTGTCGTGACACGTAAAACAGGCCAGCTGTTTGACCTTGTCCCCATGGTTGAGAGTGATGTCTCCATGGGCTGTTTCCACTGCATTGGCGATAGCCACCGGCTGGTTGTTGTGGCATTGGCTGCATTGGAAGCGCTTGACCTTATCCTTGCGGGTTTCGACACGGAAGGTCCCTCCCTGGTACCTCACCTGGGCGAGAACGGTATCTTCAGGGACCGGTGGTACTGATTCCACAGATCCGTTATCAAAGGTAGAGGTTGCATTTTTAATGGTCTGGACGACACCGCCTTTTTCCGAGAAGGCATTCCATCCGGTCAGGATGATCATCAGCCCAAGCACGGTCGCCAAGCCATATTTCTTTTGTTTGGGTGTTTTCATAACATCCTTGATGGTAGCGTATTTGTTATCTTTGAAACAATCCCGTAAATGAATCCGGAACGTGGCATTGCCGGCAATTTCCACGGGATGGATGGTCTACCCGAATGGCCGCAACCGCTCCCGGACCCACATGACAGGCGATACAGTCGCCACGCATTTGAAGGTCATGGGGAATCGGCGGTGGTCCGCCCGGCAGGTGGGACCGGCCCAGGCGCGGTGGCAGGATACTCTTCCAGTTGATGTCGACAAAAAGATCTTCCGTTTCCATTTTGACATGGCATTGCCTGCAGTAGGTGTTCTCCGGGTGCGGTGTCACCGGCGTATGCCTTTTCAACGTCTCCGTCCACCCGCCCTTTTCGTGACAGGTCAGGCAGGCAATCCTCTCGCGGGATTCATCTTCCACCTTGTGGGGTATCCAGGGAGGGGATCCGGAATATTGCCGCCTGGAGTAGTATTCCTCGAGGGTACGCTGACTGGATGTTCCTTCCAGGTACGATCGGGTTAACGCATCGTGAGACACAAAGATTGTGGCACTATTTTCATCGAATGTTGTCTGACTGGTTTCCACCGTTGCGGCCTCGATCTCGTCCGGCCCGTATGATAGCGCCCAAAACACAATCGCTGGCAGTGCCAGGACACAGATTCCAGCAAAGGCGAGAAAAACCTTGCCCAGTTTTCGATTTGACGTTTCCATTAGGCCCTCTCCAGTTTTACGGCGCATTTTTTGTAATCTGGTTGTTTGGATATGGGACAGAAAGCATCCAGGGTCACCTCGTTTATCAAATACTTTTCATCAAAAAATGGAACAAAGACCATACCTCTCGGCGGATTCCCCCGACCGTTGATCATTGCCTTCATCACCAATGAGCCTCTTCGGGAACTGATTTTAACATCGCTGCCGTTTGTAATACCCATCCTGGCAGCATCGTCCGGATTGATTTCCACATATGATTCCGGCATGGCTTTATGCAGGATCGGTACCCGGCGCGTCATGGATCCGGTGTGCCAGTGCTCCAGGACCCGACCGGTATTGAGCCAGAAGGGGTATTCGCTGTCCGGGGACTCTGCGGGCGGTTCATAAGGCCGCAGCCATATCCAGGCGCGGTGATCCTTTTTGCCGTAGAAATCGAAATCTTTCTGTTTGCAGGCTGGATCATACTTGGCGTTGTACCGCCATTTGGTTTCCATGCCATTGACATACGGCCACTGAACGCCGGATCTTTCCTTGAGGACTTTAAAGGGGGCCATGCGATGCTTTGGGGAATCGTGGAACTGGATATACTCGTTCCATATGTCTTCGATATAAGTCTCTTCGCTCCAGGGGAACTGCTTTTCGAAGCCCATTTTCCTGGCCACCTCCATGATCTGCCAGGTATTGCTCACGGTTTCCCCGGGCATGGGTACGATCTGCTCATTGTGCTGTGTTCGTCTTTCCGAATTCCCAAAAAAACCTTCCCGTTCGATCCACAGAGCCGAGGGCAGAATTACGTCCGCGATATCGGATGTGGGTGTGGGGTATATCTCGGAAACAACAACAAATCGGCCCTCTTTCTCGGCACCGTCCCGGTAACGCCGCAGATTGGGCATGGTCACCATGGGATTGGTGACCTGAATCCACATAAAGCGAATGTCCCCCCTGTCGAGAGCTCTGAACATCTCGACGGTGTGATAAGTGGGCTTGGGGTCAATATTTTCCACAGGTACATCCCATATCCTGGCCGCCATTTTACGGTGGTCGGGATTCATAACGACACCATGGGGAAGTTTATGCGTCAACGTTCCGACTTCACGAACAGTACCGCACGCGCTGGGTTGACCGGTCAGGGAGAAGGGGCTGTTACCTGGAGAGGAAATTTTCCCGGTGAGCAAATGGATGTTGTAGACGAGGTTGTTGATCCAGGTGCCGCGGGTGTGCTGGTTCATTCCCATGGTCCAGAAGGAGGTTACCTTTTTATCCGGATCACCGTAAAGCGCAGCCAAATATTTTATGTCCTTGGCCGGTACACCGGATATTTTCTCAACATTTTCCGGCGTGTAATCTTTTAAAAACAATTTTAATGCATTGAAATCAACGGTCTCGGCCTTGTCTTTAAATTTGAAGTGATCTTCAGTGCCATATCCGATGTTGGTTTTTCCCTTGTGAAAAGAGACGTGCTTGTTCACAAAATCCCAATTCACCCACCCATTGCGAATGATCTCATAACAGATGGCGTTGGCAACGGCCAGGTCCGTCTGGGGCCGAAAGAGGATCGATCGGTCCGCCGCCAGGCTTGATCGTGTGGTACGGGTTGCGAAATCGATAATTTTAACATGGGTTCTATTTTTGCGTGTTGCCAGCATACGGGAAAATAAAACGGGGTGCATTTCGGCCATATTATTACCCCAGGTGACAAAGACATCGGCCTTTTCGATATCTTCATAGCACCCCATGGGTTCGTCCAGACCGAAGGTCGTTATGCACCCGGTAACGGCACTGGCCATACAGAGACGGGCATTTGCTTCAACATTATTGGTGCCGATGCAGCCCTTGAACAATTTGGAAGCCACATACCCATCCGTTATGGACCATTGCCCTGAGCCATACATGGCCACGGCATCCTTCCCATGCACCTGGATGGTCTCCTGCATTTTTCTCGCTACCAGATCAAGGGCCTCCGCCACCGGGACTTCCACCATTTTCCCATTTTTGCGAACCAGTGCCTTCTGAATCCGATCCTTGCCGTAGAGAATCTGGATGGAGTGATAGCCTTTAACACAACACAGTCCCTTATTGACCGTACAGTTGGGGTCACCTTTTACTGCCACGGCCCGGTCACCGGAAACACCAACAAGAAGACTGCACCCCGTACCACAAAACCGACAGGGTGTTTTCTTCCATAAAATACCTCCCGAAGCCATCTCGGTTGTACTCCACGCGCCAAAGCTTACGCCCGGGAACAGCGTCGCAGCGGCTGTCGCGGCACTGTTCATGGCCATGAGTTTGATAAACGATCGTCTGTCAAGTTTCATTTGCTGCTCCTTTTTTCAAAACCGATAGCTTACAAGGGAAAAATGGCGCTAATCATCCATATGCCCGAACGCCATGCCCAGTGACTGCAATGAATCTAACGCTTTTAATTTTTTCTGTAATTGTTTTTCCGAATCTTCATCGGGTGTGTCTGTAAGGAGGATTAGCAATTCCTCATTTTGGGCGGGTGTAATTTCACAATATCTCAATTCACTCAGGTCTTTGAGCAGTTGCTCTTTTGCACCCTGCTCCGGATAGGCTAAATAGCTAAAGACCGGCATACGTTCTTCCTTTGTCAGAGATGAAAAAATTGTTGATTTTGGAAAGCGTGAACTGGACTCAAGCTAAAGCATACATTGTAGTATATAACAACCCAAAGTTTTTAAACTTGACTTAGATCAAAAAATGGTTTGGTAATATATCGAACTTAGGGTTTTCGCAGAAATAAGTTCGCAGATTTTCAGCGTTCAGGCGCCCGTTCAGCAAGGCCGTTCAGCAAGGCGCGAAAATGTAGGAATATCAAGCATATTTCGAGTTTTTGCAACGCTGCTGAGCGGGATGGATGGGCGCTGAAAATGTGAAGTTATTTTTTCGCGAGCCCTTCGTTGGCGGTGCTCACAATTGGAACACACGCGAAAGCGTTCTGTCGGGGAAAAAAGTGCAAAGAAATTTGCTGAGATTTCAGGGGTTGGAGCGTTCCTGAGCGCCACTCAATATAAACGGAAGCGTGAGCAGTTGGTCGAGGTGTGTTATGGTCGGCTCGAAGGGCTCAACCTCGGGCCAGTTTCTTTTGACGCTGTGGTGCTGGATCCAGACCGGCTGGATGCCCACGTTGCGGGCGCCGCAGATGTCGATGCGCCAGTCGTCGCCGACATAAACCGCCTCTTCGGCCGGGACGCCCATGGCCTTGAGGCATTGTCGGAAAGGTTCCGGATCGGGTTTTGTCGGAATACCGCCCTCACCCGCAACAACAACAACCTCGAAAAATTTTTCCAGTTGGGGGAATAGTGCGATCCGGTGGGTGCCGGCAGTTTCCTGTCCCTGGGTATTGGTGATCAGCGCCAGACGGCATCGGCCGCCCAATTGCTCAAGCGTTTGGATGGTTTCCGGGAAAGGGATGGTGAGGGTTTTGACCTGCTCCCAATAGCGTGTTTCCCAATCTTGAAGCTGGTCCGGGTCCGGTTTGAGCCGAAACGTTTCATAGACGGCCTGCCAGATGGCCGGTCTTGAAAAATTGGAGTCCTGGTGAAAGGCTTTCCTGATTTTGCGGTACTCCATTAGAAACAGGTCCCAGGGCGGCTTGCCGGCGCCAAAATCAGCGTAGATGTTTTGCTTTGCTTTCTTTTCGGCGGCACGAAATCCGTCGGCCGAATTGACCAGGGTCTGGCCGAAGTCAAATAAAATAGTTTTGGCCATTTTTTGAATCCACTATATTTTCAGTCAGTTTTGATGCTTTCGTAAAAAGTCTTAAAATATCCTTTAGTGTCATTCCCGCGAAGGCGGGGCACGAAGTGAAGCTTTAGCGCTATCCAGTGTTTTCAGGTAGTTCTGGATGTTTGCCTTCGCAGGTATGACATGATTTTTTCAGGGCTGAAGCCCTGGCCTACATTGGCAACACTCTGATAATTCATATATTATTTCGACCGACAACATGCACGGTCATGTAGCGCAGGGATTTATCCCTGCCAAAGCCGCTTGCGGGACAACCTTTAAATTTCTGCGCTTGTGCTTTCAGCCGGATTGAATAGAAAAAAAGGGTAAGAAGTTGAGAACTTGAGAAGGTTGGCGGATCTTATCTTCGCGCTTTCTCAAGTTTTCATCCTCTCATCTTCTTACCTGCTGCTGATTTTCCATGCAGCCGGCATGGAAAATCAATCCTGGCCCCATTTTTTCAGATAATTACCGCAGAGATCCTCCATCTCGGGGATGAACTCCTCTTTGGGGATAGCCAGCATGGTGATGTTCATGAAATTGAGCCAGTTGACATTGCCGCTGAAGATATTCCCGGCCCAGCTGCCGCAGCCCAGCGTATCGGTTGTGGGCAGGCCCGTGTTCCAGCCCCCGCTGTTGGCATGGGCGTGGGGCATGTTACAGACAACCCTGCCGACATTGGCACGCAGGGCCAGCTGCGTCCGCCGGTCGTCGTTTTCGGAGTGCAGGGATGCGGAATGGCCTTCCCCGGAGAATTTGAGGATCTTTTCCAGGCGGTCCAGCATTTCGTCATATTCGGTCCACTTCCAGATGGTGAGTACCGGGGAGATTTTTTCTCCGGAGAAGCGGTCTTCAGGGCCGATTTTTTCTCCGATCACCATCAGGAAGCGGGTGTCTTCGGGGACGGTCAAGCCGGCATTTTCGGCGATGAAGGTTGCCGGCCGAGCCACGATGTCGCGGTTCAGATGGCTCCCGTCCGGCCACATGTAATTTCGCAGCTTTTCGCGCTCTTCCGTGCTGCACATGTAACCGCCTTCGGACTTCAGCGCTTCGATCATATTCTCGTAAATGCCCTCGTAGAGAGCTACGGCATTTTCGGAGGAACAGGATGCGGAGTTGTTGGCAATTTTGGACAGACGAATCTTATGGGCGGTAGCGGCCAGATCGACAGTATCGTCCACAATGGAGACTACGTTGCCGGCACCGACAGTCTGGGCGGGCTTTCCGGCGCCATAGACGACCTTGACCAGGGCGGCACCACCGGTGGCGACGGCATAGTCGCAATTGGCCATGACCTCGGCGGTCTTGGCATGACTGGTTTGCTTGATGCACTGCATCAGATCCACCGGGGCGCCGATCTTCTCCAGCGCCTTGCGGGCGTGCTGAACTGTTTCGTAGGAAGTCTTCTGGGTTCTAGGATGGGGCGATACGATCTGGGCGTTCCGGGTTTTCAAGGTGCTCAGCGCCAGGCAGCAGATGGTGGATTCCGGGTTGGTGCAGGGCACCACGTTGGCGATCACACCGACGGGTTTGGCGTATTTGCGGACACCGAGGGCTTTGTTCTCTTCGATGAGGCCGCAGGTTTTGGCATCGCGCATGTCATACAGCGTCCCCAGGGTCTTGTTTTTGATCTTGTTTTTTTTGTCCTCGGCATTGCCGATATTGGACTCTTCCACGGCCATGTAGCCGAGCTTATGTCGGACATCCTCTCTTAAAAACTCCCAGGCCACGGCTTCTACCATCTCGTCGACTTTTTCCTGGGGCCAGAATTCGATTTCCTTGAAGGCCTTTCTGGCGCGGACGTACATTTCCTGAACATTGTCTTCCATGATTTTATCCTCCGTAATAAAAAAAGCGTTTTATGTGTTACGATTTAGGTTCTACGTTAAACTACTGCGAGTGTTACGCTATGCCTTATGATGCTATCGGCAGCGTATACCCCATTTCCTGAAAAACCTCCCGGGCAACCACAAAGAAATCCTGAATATCTTTTTCAGTGATAAGGCCCAGGTTGCACAGCCGAAAGGTTTCCACGCCGAACATCTTTCCCGGATAAATGGTGAATCCCTTTTCAAAACAGTGGTCGTGCAGTTTAAAGAAATCGAACCGGCCGTCTTCGGGGGCCTGCACGGTGACAACCAGGCGCCCCTGAATATCCTTGTCGATAACCGTTTTAAGGCCCATCTCTTCCAACCCCTTGTGAATCGCTTCCCAGCACTTGGTCAGCCTTTCCCAGCGGGGTTGTTCACCTTCCTCGAAGTACTCCTTGACGGCCTGCTGCAGGGCATACATCGTCTGCACGGGGGGTGTGAAATGCATTTCACCCACCCGGTCGAAAAAGTCGTACTGCATGAAAAGGTTGCAGTAATAGGAGCGTGTCGGGTAGTCTTTGCATTTTTCTATTTCAGCGATGTTACCCACGGTCCACGAGGCACCGGTCATGCCCGCGAGTCCCTTCTGGGCCGAAGACATCAGAAAGTCTATGTTCTGTGCTGCGATGTCGATGGGCATCAGGCCATAGGTCGATATGGTATCGACCATGAAAACGGCCCCGTTGTCGTGCGCCATCCGGCCGATTTCCCTAATGGGATTGAGCACGCCTGTGCCGGTTTCATGGTGAACGGCTGCCACCACGGCAATATCCTTGTCTTTTTCAAGCGTCTCTTTGACCACGGCAAGGTCCGGCAGACCGGTGGCGGGAAACTTGAGATCGACGCAGGGGATATGGTAATAGCCGGCGATCTCCACCATCCGGGCAGCATAGGCGCCGTTGTTGACGACACAGATCTTCTTGCCTTGGGGAACCAGGGAATTCACGAGGACATCCTGTACGATCGTGCCGGAGCCGGTGAAAATGACGGCACTGTATTTTTCAGGGTCTCCGTGGACCACCTTCACGAGGTCCTGGCGAACCTGGGTCATGATGTCCACGAATTCCTGTTCCCGGGGGCAGATATCCGGCACCACCTGGGCGTATTTAACGGCGTCGCTGGTGGTGGCGGGCCCCGGGTTCAGCAGTACGTTTCTTTTGACGGGTTTAACGATTTCCATGGTTTCTCCTCCAATCTGCGTATAATTTGTTTTCCGGAATCAAGTGGCCGGAGGCAACAAATTCTAAATCCTAATTCACCAAACTCTAAACAAATACAAATATTCAATTTTTCAAAAAACGACAATGCAGATAAACAATTGGTTTTCAAACCCATGGCTATTTGAATATTTGGTATTGGATCATTCGAAATTGTTTAGTATTTGGTTGTTTAGATATTAGGGTTTTCCCAACAAATTAAATCTCCGTGTCACTCCAACCGGTTTGTTCGGTTAGGTTATAGTTTTCCGACCTTATTAATGCCCGATTTTTTGCTCGGATCGTGAATCTCTTCGACGATTTTAAAGCCGCTGCCCCTGACGTTTTTCATGTTTTCAAAACGTCGTTTCCATTCGTCCGGGTTTTTGCACACGGCCGAGGTGGCATGCGCGGCCCTTTCGGCGATGGGCGGAACCGGCCGGTCTGCGGGGCCGTCATAGTCTTCCTTGGGCGTCAGCTGCTGCCCCAGTCGGGAGGAGTCTTCCCGCTCAACCTCTTCGATGTAGTGGGCACCGGCGGCAAAGGATCGCGTGACCGCCAGTACGGCCCAGGTCGCTTCCGGGGTAAACCCGAGGTCCATCATGGTGGCGCCGGTGGCGCCCAGCATGTCCAGGTCCACCGGACCGTCTGCGGCATCCTGGGCTGCCAGGACCACGTGTTTGGTGAATTCGATGTACTTTCCGGAAATACCGAGTTTTTCGGCACGGGCAAGCATGCGTTTTGCAGCTGGATCCTGGAGCATGAGATTCGACACCCCCAGCGCTTCGTCATACAAATAATCATCGACAAGCAGTTTTGCCGCGTCCGGGAGGGAAAGGTTCTGCTCTTCAGCCAATGTAAGGTATTTTTCAAGCATGTTGCCAAAGGCCGAATAGGCACCGTAGGCATGACCAAAAGCCATGATCGAAGCGCCGCAGGCCTGGGTCAGAAAGGTCTTTGATCTGGCAACGATCCGGGATATGGCGGCCGGGGAGGAAATTCCGTCCTCCAGGGCAATGATCATGACGTAATTGAGCATCTGGCCTTCCTCGACGGTGGGAATGCGTGCCTGGTAATCCACAAAAAGAACCTCGATAACCCCGTAGCCTTCCTCCATCAGTTCGGTGGTATCATAGCCGCGGGTAACAATGCGGTGAACATTTTTATAGGCGACTTCGGAGACCCATTGAAACGGGGCTCTTTTCGTATCCTGGGGAACGGTACCATACTCCCGCTCGTAGTAGTCGAAGGGGTTCTTGGGGCTGTCCAGATTCCCGACCCCGCGTTTCTTTTTAGCCTTGTTCAGGGCGTCTGTCTTTTTTTCGTCTAGATAACCCATTTTTTATATTCCCCCTCTTCTTTCTGTTTTTTCGCGTATTCCTGCTGTTCTTCCTTTTTGGGAACGATTCTGTCTTCAGGGCCGATATATTTAATCATGGACAGGTCGATCATCTGGACCATGGGTTCATTTCTGGATGCCCCCCAGGCCCGGCCTTTTTTCATATTGTACAATGCATGCGCCGCACAGCTGAATCCCCGGACGACACTGCCGATGCACCAGCCCGCATTGGGTGAAAAACCGATTTCCATCAAGGCCGTGTTGCCGGAGCCCACGACGTTCACACCCACATAGGAACGTCCGTCAGCCTTGCGCCGGGTATGAAAGTACTTTTCCACGGCCCGCTGAAATTCAAGATAGACACCCTCCAACTCCAGTTCTTCCTGCCGGAGATGAATCGGCTCCGCCCGGGGGTCACTGTCGATGTGCTGGGGCTGCCCCATGCCCATGACGGGACGCCCTGCGTCCATGTACTCATCCACCAGGGTTTTGGCCATTTCATCAACGGATTTTCCCTCTTTCTGTGCCCGCTCGAGATACTTGTTGAGCATGTAACCGTGGGCTGCCCCGGGTCCGTGCACACCGCCGAATGTCGATACCGCCGCTGCTATGCAAACGGGAAGGTTCGGCCTGCCGGCACTTACCCCGATGGCACCGACCGCCGACGGAGACATGGAATGTTCCAGGAAAACCCCCATCTCGTATTTCAGCATTTTTTCTTCTTCTTCCGTAGGGATGCGGTTCTGGAAAAGTACAAACATGGCATCGTAAAACGAATAGCCCTCTTCGGCCAAATCACTCAGGTTGTACCCTCGCATAACGGTTTTTTCTTCCGTTTTGTAGGAAATCGAGGTTTTTCTTTTAAACAACGGGTCGCGATCCATTTTTATCCTCCGATTATCGTTGGTTATTATCCATTTTGAAGCACGGTTTATGGTGAATGTGGCCCATATAGAACCGGATATTAATATAAGTCAATGTAATAAATATTATAATTTCAATAAATTTTCGTTATATATAAATTAGAAAATGGCT
>JAFDAT010000490.1 GCA_019313725.1 Deltaproteobacteria bacterium | reverse complement strand
GGTCCTGGATATACCTTCGCCGTACATGATATCAAACTCGCAATTCCTGAAGGGCGGCGCCAGCTTGTTCTTGACAACTTTCACCCGTGTCCGGTTTCCAGTGATTTCCTGCCCGTCTTTAATGGCTGTGGAACGGCGGATGTCCAGGCGAACGGATGCGTAAAATTTCAGGGCATTGCCGCCCGAGGTTGTTTCCGGATTTCCGAACACCACTCCGATCTTCATGCGAATCTGGTTGATGAATATGATGGATGTCATGGTCTTGCTGATGGTTCCGGTGAGCTTTCTGAGGGCCTGGGACATAAGCCTGGCCTGCAGGCCCATGTGCGAGTCGCCCATCTCGCCTTCGATCTCCGCCCGCGGTACCAGAGCGGCAACCGAGTCGATGACCACAATATCGATGGCACCGCTTCGCACCAGCATGTCGGCAATTTCCAGGGCCTGTTCACCGGTATCCGGCTGAGAAACGAGAAGTTCATTACAGTTCACGCCCAGATTCTTGGCATAAGCCACGTCCAGAGCATGTTCCGCGTCAATAAAAGCGGCGATCCCCCCTTGCTTCTGGGCATTGGCCACGGCATGCAGGGCCAGGGTGGTTTTACCGGAAGATTCCGGTCCATAGATTTCAGTAACCCTTCCCCGGGGAAGGCCGCCTACCCCCAGGGCTCGATCCAGTGCAATGGATCCAGTTGAAATTACAGGCACTTCAATGATTGGACGACTCCCCAGTTTCATGATAGATCCCTTGCCGAACTGGCGCTCTATCTGCAGCATGGCGCTGTCCACCGCTTTTTCTTTTTCCGGTGAAATGTTCATTTAAAACCTCCTTGGACAGCCAAAGGCTGTTGGCTGTTAGCTCTTGGTTATTAGCTCGTAGACTATAGGACCACCTGAATAGTAGATACCCGGGTCCAGATGGCGCGTCGAAGATCCCGCCCCGCGGGGGCCCTGGATGCTCCCTGGAAGGGAGTATCTACGCCATAACATATAATTTTAGATCACTTGACACTTTAAATTATTTATTTTGGCAGAGCATAGTGGCTCTAACCCCCGCAAAGCGGGATTTACGACAGTCCTAGAGGACCCGGTTTTTAAGGTCTGTATTTTCTGTCGGGAGCCCCTGCCAAATCAACCCCGGCAAGCTCCGTGTATTCAGCCCCGCCGGGTTTCAGATCACTCTGAAACAGAATAAGCCGATCGACAACGAAGGATGAGGAGGAAAAAGAGCCGAATTCGGATACGGTTGCTGCCAGTGTTCTCGCTTCGGTCTTTCCCTTCATACGGCCAAGGGTAAGGTGTCCCCGAAATGAGCGTGTTTCAGGTGCAAAACCGATACGCTCCAGGGTCAGATCCAGATCTGCGTGGAGCTTTTTCAGCGCCAATACGTCACCATGAATACCGCTCCAAAGCACGCGTGCCTTTTTCACGGTGGGAAACACCCCCAGACCTCTGGCCGTCAAAGCAAAGGCGGCATGCCTGGCGGACACATCCCCAAGGGCGCGTTCGATCCGCAACAGGTCTTCAGCCTTGACATCTCCCAGAAACTTCAGGGTCAGGTGAATATTTCCAGGATGCACCCAGGCAAGCTTCAGGCCGGCTCTTTTTAATGCGGTTTGCAGCTTGTCAAGGGCATCGACCACAGCTATCGGCAGCTTGAAAGCGATAAATATTCTCACTTCAATTTCGGCGGTTTAAATATCATGACCGGGCAAGCGTAAACTGAGGCTCGCCAAGCAGGAACTTACCGCTTGATATCCTTTTTTTCAACAGATCCGCAATCTCTCTGGCCCGCACCATGCTGGAAAGCGGAAACGTTGGTACTGTCTTGCCTTTCACCTTGATGGATCCACTCCTGAGCTCGGCATAACTCACCTGCCCTAGACTCTTGGACCGCCCTTTGGGGTAGTCGATGCCGTAATCGATGACCTGCGTGAATATATCTTCGTCGGATACGGATGTGTACGCGGCCATTTCTTCGTTGAGAATGGGAATAGGAATACCCAGTCCCACGGATAGAGAGCACCCGTATCCCTGAATGCTTAAACCTGTAAGCCACTTTGGATGCATCTTCTTGAGATCTCCCATGACGAAAAGCGTTCCCGCAGGCGTCGTCGGCAACCCTTTGGAAGTCCTCTTGACAACGGGTTTGTGCTGGGTACCGCTCCAGGTCACGTAACCTTCCGCCCCCCCCAGAAATATGCGTGTCCCCAGGCCGATGGTCTTGTAGTAGGGGTCATTGAAAAGGGGGCTCAACTGCCCTGCCGAACAGAAATTCGCATTTCCCATCCCCGGCCGCAGGGTTCCCATGTAGGTATATATCGTACGTTTTTTCAGGTTCACGGCACAGTTGTAATTCTGATAACCGTTTCGCGGATTGCAGAGAACTGCATTGGGGATACTGCGCAGGGTGATATTTTTTTCAACACCTTGACTGGGGTAACAGTCGGTGCCATAAGCCGTGGCTTTTAAATGCACGCTCCTGCC
>JAFDAT010000119.1 GCA_019313725.1 Deltaproteobacteria bacterium | reverse complement strand
ATAATGTGGCCGTCTTTTTCGACATGATTGCCGGGTTGCCCAGAATTGTAAGTGTCACCGATATCGCCATGGTGCCGGCAAAGGACGCCAACGAGTTGACCACGTCTTGTACGGCGGTCACATACCGGTTTGTGGAGCCAGACCCAAAAAGCGATAAAGGCAAGAAGAGAAAAAAGAAATAATTAACTCAGGGAATGATAGCGAAGACCATGTTTAAACACACTAATAAAATTCGTAATATCACCTGTTTGATATGCTTCTTGTTGCTTGTTTATGGCTGTACGGATAAAAAGAACGAACCCCAGCAGCCCAAGAAGGTTGTGAGCAAAAAAATAGCTGTCCAACCACAGGCAGGCACAGGCGTTACTGAGACTCCAGCGCCTGTCGCAGCGGCCCCGGCAGTGAAGCCTGAAGCAAAAGAAAGCACGGGGACAGGTGATGACCTGTCGATTCCTGCAGCGCCGGATCTGGTCCAGGACAACATTCTGGCCAAGGCGGCCACGGGGTACGACCCCAAGGGGAAAATTGATCCTTTTATTCCGTTGATCAGGGAAGAAAAGGCAGAAAAAAGCGGAGCCTTGGCGGCAGCCAAAAAGACAGAACGAAAAAAACGGAAGCCGACAACACCGATGGAAAGGATTGATTTGGGTCAATTGAACTTGACGGCTATTGTCAGATCAGCTCAGGGCAATAAAGCGCTGGTAGAAGAATCTAGCGGCAAAGGCTACATCATAACCAAAGGCACCTTCATAGGGGTAAACCAGGGAACCGTTATCGATGTCCAGAAAGACAGAGTTATCGTAGAAGAAGAAGTTGAGAACCTTCACGGGGAGATAACACTCAAAACCAGAGAACTAAGACTTCCGAAACCTTCCGGAGAAGAATAACATGTCTAAGTCAAACAAAAAAGTAAGCAGGAATATTGTAATATTTATTGTTTTATCGGCGTTTTTAGCCATTTTGTCCGGATGTGCGGGCAAGGATAAACCGATAGACAGTGACATTACAAAGCCTCTGGAGCCTAAGACGATCAAAGCCATCTCTATTACGGAGAATGATGCGTCGTTTAATGTGAATATCGAGGGCAACCGGCTGCTGACCTATACATCCGTTAAAAAGCCGGTTCCCCTGAGCGTTGTTCTCTATTTCCCTTAAACAGAGCTGGATACGGTTCAGCGAGACCTAAGTATCGAAAATTCGATCGTCGGATCGGTTACGGCGACCGAGTTGACCGCTAACGGTAAGGCTTCGAGAGTAGAAATTTTGATGAATAAAAATGTGGTCTACGAAGTGGTCCGTAATGATACCGGCATCAAAGTCGTGTTCAGCAAGGATTCTGAACCCATGGCCGCCACTGATGCTGCGGCAACAAAACCGGTAGCCGCTCAGGATACGACCATGGATACTTCTATCCAGGCCGCACCGGTGACATCCGCGACTGCGCAGAACGTTTCTTCCGATGCCGAACAAACCGCGTCGGGAACCCAGTCACAGAAAAGTCAAAGCAAGGCTCCAGAAAGCGAAGCCAATGTACCGGCATGGGTTAACAGAATTGATTTTGCCGGCGAAAGGGCCGGAAAATCCACCATTATTATCGGAACCACACTCCCTGTAGAGTATGACATAAAGAAAAAAACGGACACACTGATACATCTCCAGTTGATGAATACCAATCTACCTGAATACCGACGGTTTCCCCTCATTACCACAAGGTTCGAAAGTGCCGTCAACAGAATCACGCCGGTCCAAAAGCCTGAAATGAAGAACAACACCATGTTTGCCATCGAATTGCGTGAGTCAGTACCCTATTTTGTAGAGCAGAGCGACACCATGATCATGATCCATTTCGAGGCATCCACCATTCCGCCGAAACCACTCGAACAGGCCAATATGCCGCCCTGGCAGAAAGTTTTCGCGGAGACCTCTTTGGATGACATGGCCGTTGAAACCGGGACAGTGCTCAGCCAGCCGACCACGGCAATTGGTGCCGCCAGTCAGGAAGGTTTCATGGCTACTTCCGTCGCGCCTGGGGCCGAGGAAACCAGTCCTTTTTATGAAAAGCAAAAAACCTATACCGGCGAAAAGATCGCCCTCGACTTTTTTGAGACAGACGTTAAAAACGTTTTTCGTATCCTGAAAGAAATCAGCGGTAAAAACTTCGCCATCGACAAGGATGTTTCCGGGCGGGTTACCCTGACCCTGGATAAACCGGTACCCTGGGACCAGGTGCTGAATCTTGTCCTGCGAATGAATCAGTTGGGAATGATGGATGAGGGAAACATTATCCGCATTGCCACACTTAAGACGCTCAAGTTTGAGGCTGATTTGAAGACGGCCAAGATTGAAGCGGCCCAAAAGGCCCTGGAAAAGGAAAAAGCCCTGGAGCCGATGTTCACCGAATACATCGCCGTCAATTATTCAAATGCACAGTCTGAAATTTTGCCGCATATTCAATCCATTCTGACGCCAGAAAGGGGAACGGTAAGCGTCGATACCCGCAACAACCAGATCATCATGACCGACGTTGCGAATAAAATATGGCGGGCCAGAGAGATCGTCCGGCAAATAGACAAGGTCACCCCGCAGGTCATCATCGAGGCCAGAATCGCGGAAGTCAGCACTGATTTTTCCCAGGAGCTCGGTTTTGACTGGACCGCCACCGCAGGGCCTGCCTACAACAGCAATGTCCAGGCCAATTTTGCCGGGGACATGGTCATGAATTTTCCGGCCACGGCCGCCTCCTCCAGCATCGGCTTTGTCTTCGATAAAATCGGCGGTACGCCGTTCTTGCTCAATGCGCGGTTGAATGCTCTGGAGACCAACGGTGAGGGAAAAATTATCTCATCACCCAAGATCGTGACCCTCGACAACAAGAAAGCCAGGATCAAACAAGGTCTTGAATTCCCCTACCTGGAAAGAGACGACACCGGCGGTTCATCGGTTTCTTACAAGAATATCGATCTGCTTCTGGAAGTTACGCCGCATGTGACGCCTGACAACCGGGTGTCCCTGGAAATCTGGATTACAAAGAACGACATAGACTCCCTCTTTCAAGGAGTACCGTCACTTTCCACCAATGAAGCCCGGACCGAACTCCTGGTCAATGACGGCGACACCATCGTTATCGGCGGGATCATGAAAACCCGGCGGACATCCGGCGTGGAAGGATTCCCATGGTTGTCCAAAATACCGGTCCTGGGGTGGTTTTTCAGAACCGAGAAAGAGGAGAGAGAGAACAATGAGCTGCTGATATTCATCACGCCGCGAATCGTTCAGCTGGAACAACGCGACATGTCATAATCCGCTCATCGGCAACTACAGGAAAGACAAAGCCCCTTGAACACTTCGTGCTCAAGGGGCTTTTTTATTTACGTCGTGGGAACAGACAACAAATCGGCGTCATCAAAAAAAAGCTCGACCGAACCATCCTCGGTCGAATCGTATAAAGCCATGACCGATTCGGCAATTTTGGCGGCATAGGGCTCAATGGGAAAGATATTGTGAGTCCGCAAGCTTGAAACCAGGGCATGTTTACCCTTGGAGATGGAGTTCACGATATGCTCGCTCGCATAGGTTTCTTCACAGAGAAATGAAAAATGCCCCTTGCGCAACATTGAAGACGCAACTTTTTTCATATTTTTATTGATGATTGCGTATTCTCTTATTTTGAGTTTATCTTTGGCACAATCTCGAGAAATCACATATTTTTGACGCATATTTTTCTCCTTTTTAAGCATTTTCCAGGAGTTGATCAATCCCGGGATCAACCTGAGATTCCTCCTGGCTATCTTTTTTTAAGATATTTCGTCGTCGCAAACTGGAGGATGCCGCTTAGATAAATGCGTTGCGTTTTCAGAAAAAAACCATCCTGCGGATTGAACAGAACTTAATTGGTAAAATAAATTATACGCGCTATTCTCCCATAGCACAAGCTAATTGTTTGTTTTTTTTAAAAAAGATAAATATATTCACTAAAATTCGGCAAAAGATCTTTTTATTTTTTTGACACAACCGATAATTTCCTGCTAATCAGGCCTTTGAATGCTGCCTCGCATGAAACCCGTTGTGATGGCTTAACCGTTTTTTATCCCTTAACTTAAAACCCACAAGGATATTGAAAAATGAAATTGGATCTGGACTTCATTCGCTCCCAGTACCCTGTTTTCAAAAACCCGGAAACCACCCGCTGGGCCATGTTCGAAAATGCCGGCGGGTCCTATGTTCCGTCACAGGTTGCGGACCGGCTGCTCAATTTTTTTCAATTCACCAAGGTGCAGCCCTACGGGCCTTTCGAAGCGTCCATAGCCGCCGGCGAAGCCATGGATGAAGGTTACCAGGCCATTGCCGGCCTGCTTGGCTGTGATGCGGACGAACTGACCCTGGGCCCGTCCACTTCCATGAACACCTACGTACTGGCTCAGGCGGCACGCCCCACCCTGAAACCGGGTGATGAAATTGTTGTCACCAACCAGGATCATGAGGCCAATATCGGTTGCTGGCGTAGGCTGACGGAGACCGGGGCCATCATCAAGGAGTGGCGCATCGACCCGCAGACCGGAGAACTGTCCATTACCGATCTTAAAGCCCTGCTCAGCGATAAAACCCGTCTGGTCTGTTTTACCCTGTGTTCCAATATCGTAGGGACCATAAACGATTTCAAAACCATCTGTAAAATGGCGCATGCGGTCGGGGCCCTGGCCATCGGCGACGGGGTCTCTTTTGCACCCCACCAGGCTTTAGATGTCAATGCCAGCGGCCTGGATATTTACCTCTTCAGCACCTACAAGACCTTTGGGCCCCACCTGGGGATCATGTGGGCAAAGCCGGCGGTTCTCGACACACTCGAACCCCAGGGACATTATTTCAACCGGGAACTCCCCCACTACAATTTCAACCCGGCCGGCCCCCTGCATGCAGAAATTGCTGCAACCGCAGGTATTGGCGCTTATATCGATGCAGTGTATGACCACCATTTCACCGACGAAGAACCGAACTTGCACACCCGGGCCAAAGCAGTGTTCGATCTCTTCAGCCAGCACGAAACCCATCATGCCAACCGGATTTTAGATGCTATCAGGGCCATCCCCGGGTCCCGGATCATCGGTCAAAACCATGCTGAAACAGGGTCGCGGGCAGCCACCATTGCCTTTACGGTTAACGGCATGACTGCGCAGAATGTTGTCGACAGGCTTGTCCAAAAGGAAATCGCTGTCCGCAACGGCGATTTTTACGCCGTGCGCTGCCTTGAGGGGCTGGGTATTAAGGATATCGAAGATGGAATCATCCGGATCAGCCTGGTACATTACAATTCAGAGCAGGATGTCAACAGACTGGTGGAGGGGCTCGGGGCGTTACCGGCGACCCGTTGAACGCGGCCCTATAATAATTCGTTGAAAAAAGGAAATGTTATGGACAAGCAGGTAGAAATAAAAAACATGGCCTTGTTCTGTGATTTCGAAAATGTCGCTTTGGGTGTCAGGGACGCCAAATATGCCAAATTCGATATCCAGAAAGTACTTGAACGCCTGCTGCTCAAGGGCAGCATCGTTGTCAAAAAAGCCTACTGTGACTGGGAGCGCTACAAAGAATTCAAAGGAATCATGCATGAGGCCGCCTTTGAGCTGATCGAAATACCCCACGTGCGTCAGTCTGGAAAAAATTCGGCTGACATCCGCATGGTGGTCGATGCCTTAGACCTGTGCTACACCAAAAGCCATGTGGAAACCTTTGTGATTATCAGCGGAGACTCTGATTTTTCACCCCTGGTGAGCAAACTGCGCGAAAACAACAAGGTGGTCATTGGCTGTGGGGTGAAAAACTCATCTTCGGACCTCCTCGTTGCCAACTGCGACGAGTTCATCTATTATGACGACCTGATCAGGGAGGAAGCGTCCAAAAAGAAAAAGAAGAGAAAAGCAACCGAAAAACCAGGCTCCGGCAAAACCCCCAAAAAAGGAATCAAAAAAACCGAGGATGACAAGCGGCAGGAAGCTGTGGATCTGGTGGTCGAAACCGTTGAGGCGCTTATCGCCGAACGTGGTGAAGCGGACAAGATCTGGGGTTCGATGGTCAAGCAGGCCCTCAAACGGCGCAAACCCGGGTTCAACGAATCCTATTTCGGCTTTCGGACCTTCAGCCAGTTGCTGGAAGACGGAAAGCGGCGGGGCATGCTCGAATTAGAGAGTGATGAACCTTCAGGCGGCTATATTATCCACTTGCCTGTTCACGAAGACTGACCCTGAAAAATCATCGGCGCCAAACCGGCAATGCGAGAACCTGAATTGCTATCAACAGGCCGGCCGTCAGGAACCCAATGAAATTAAGTTTTGAGGAACTGGATTCACAGACAACCCACATGGGGGAGCTTTCCCTGCGTCGTCGAACGATCCCCTCCCTCAATGACACCGAGGTCTATGAAATCAAACTCGGCGACGAATATCTCATGTCCAGCCTTTTTCACGAGGCCGAAGTAGCCCTGGCAGACATTGCCCTGGGTGGACTGGAAGGAAACAAATGGGATGTCGTGGTGGGCGGTCTCGGCCTTGGCTACACGGCCGCAGCCGCATTGCAATTCAATCAAATCAAACGGCTGATTGTCGTGGAAACCCTTGAGCCTGTGATCGACTGGCACAGGCGCAGCCTCCTGCCCCAAGGCACGCAGCTTGAATCGGACCCGCGCTGCATTTTTTACCATGCCGATTTTTTTTCCCTGGCGCGGGAAAAGGGCTTTGACCCGGCAACCCCTGGTTTCCGGTTCGATGCCGTTCTTCTGGATATCGACCACACCCCGGATTTTTGGCTGCATCCCAGCCATGCCGATTTCTATTCAGTAGAAGGCCTCGAGCGGCTCAAATCCTTTTTAAAGCCCGACGGTGTATTTGCGCTCTGGTCCAACGATCCGCCCGAGAACGCCTTTATGGATGTTCTCTCCAGGGTCTTTGCCCGCGTACAGGGCCATCCCATCCGGTTTGACAATCCCCTGCAGCAGTCCACCGCCACCTGCGGCGTATACGTGGCCTGCTGAACGACAGAAGTCCATTAATAAAACCGGGTCCTCTGGACCTTTGAATCTACTGTTCTATTGTCCCTGCAAGTGCTTATTTAAAAACTTCAGCTGTTGGTTGACCGCCTTTTTGAAATGTTCCCCGCTATAGATATCAAAGTGGCCGATGGGATAATAGTGAACCTCGGCATACGAGCCTAAACGCTTTTCCGTTTCCCGGGCCGCTTTAACCGGGATCAGTTCGTCCTTTTCACAGACCTGCATCAGGACTGGGCACCGTACGTCCGCGGCGTATTTGATGGGCCGATATTTGTCACCCCGGATAATAATACGCGCACAGACTTCGTTGACATAAGTTTCCGCTACGTGCTGCGGAAAAAATTCAAAAGCACCCGGTGTCGTTATCAGGCCTATGTTCCCCGGTTTGGCCACAATGGGAATTTTGTGGGGTGAAAGGCCTAAAAGACCTCTGAAATAGTCACGCTGGCCGTTCATCAGCATACGCAAAATGTATTTCACACCGAATTTTTCCAGGGCCGTTTTTGCCATTGCGCGGCCGTCCACACCCGGACACTGCGCCACGACACAAGCGATGTTGCTGTCTCTGGCAGCGGTGGTGATCACGTGCCCGCCGCTCAAAGAGGTTCCCCACAGGGCAACGCGCGCCGCATCGATTTCATCGAGGCCCCGCACAAATTCAACCGCGGCTGCATAATCTTCCAGTTGCTTGGGGATCCAGATCAACTGCCGTGGTTCGCCCGCGCTACCGCCGAAATGACGGTAATCGAAGCTGAGCACGGCCATGCCCGCTGCCTGGAAACGGTGTGCATACCCCTCCAGGAGCAGGTCCCTGGTTCCGCCAGTACCGTTGGCCATGACAATACAGGCCGATGGACCGGAAGCTTGTGCGGGAAGATACAGCCAGGCGCTGACGGCGGTCCCATTGACGTCAAAGCTTACATCTCTTCTGGCCGGTGAGAAATCAGATTCTGTTTTCACCGGTCGCGGTCGCAAACCGGCCAGTGGTTGCCGCGGGACCTTGAAACCCGGGAACAGGGTTACAATCAACAAATAGAGGACAATAATACCGATGAAGATACCGGCGATGATTAGAAGTTTCATCCGATAGCCTCCTGTATATCCTATGAATAAAAACACGCACTTAACGAAACAATTAAATCAACTTTGTAAGTATTTCAGATAGATTATCTATGAATTTTCGCTGCCGGCCATTTTCCGCGAAAGAAAGAGGGTACACGGCCTGAGGTTCGATGCCGGACTGATCAATGGCTTCCGCCACATACAGCCATATTCTTTTCAGATAGATCACGATAACGTCGGGCTGATAGACCCGTATCCGTTTCGCCAGGTCCGGGATGCAGGATTCAGATATTTTCCGATGGACAGCTTTATCCACCCCGGTCAGCGATTCCAACACCAAACTATCCATATAGAATCCACGGGCCTTGAAAAATTCAAAAAATTCCTGGTTATCCGTAAATTCAATTCCCAGTGTCTGTTCAAAAGCTTTCCGGGTGTCAACGGTAAACCGATTGTTGCCGGTGTAAAAGAAGGCACCACCGGCAGACCTAGATTCGCCTATGAATAAAGCCCGTATCTGATCTGGTTTGTGAACGCTTTTTATGGGTTCGACTGATTTCATGGGAAAACCATAAGGCAGGATACGGTATACGTCATTGATCATACGCGCCAAAGTGTTGACCATTGGCGTCAAATTTCAGGTCTTTTTCTAAAGTTTTTTTTGCAATCGGGCAAAACATACTTAACTTGCAATCTGAATTTTTCAATTGATCTTACAATGAATGCAGCCCAGGGGGAAGCGTTGGCTTAGAAATACCCATCGATAGACCTCCCGGCAC
>JAFDAT010000489.1 GCA_019313725.1 Deltaproteobacteria bacterium | reverse complement strand
GCCTATATTGCCGATGTTGCGCGGAGAGGCATCCCGCCTGACGACTTTGTGGGCCGATTTTCCTTCAATTTCAACGTATTCGGTAACCTGTGGGAACAGATTGCAAAATTCAGGGCTGCCAGAAAATTGTGGGCCCGAATGTTGAAAGAAGAATACGGGGTGAAGGATAAAAAGAAATTGTTTTTGAGAGGCCTTTTCGGCGGCGGCGGCAGCGGTTTGACCAAGGCCCAACCGGAAAACAATATCATGCGCAGTGCGTTTTATGCCCTTGGGGCGGCTCTCAGCGGCGCACAGACGACCGCACTGTGTTCGTTTGACGAAGCCTACACCATTCCCACGCCCAGGGCGGCTATCCTTTCACTCAGGACGCTCGAGATTCTCATGGACGAAGTGGGGCTGCGCGATACGGTTGACCCCCTGGCGGGTTCTTATTTCATTGAAACCCTGACCCGTCAGATGGAGGACAAGATCCTGGAAGAGATGAAGGCAATCCAGAAGGTGGGCGGTATGGTGAATGCCGTTTCAAAAGGCTTTATCCAGCGTAAAGTGGCCCGCCAGGCCTATGAATATGAAAAAGGCCTGCAGGCGGGTGAGTATACAAAAGTCGGTTTCAACAAGTATGTTGACGAAGGGGAAGATCAGCCCGATGTAGACCTTCACCGATACAATGAAGGCTGGGCGGAGGCGCAGATCGACTGCCTGAATTCCCTGCGCCGGGAACGGGATGGAAATGCGGTGAAAAGCGCTTTGCGTGGGCTTGAACAGGCTGCCCGCCAAAAAAAAAATGTGATGCCCCCCTTGGTCGAGTGCTGCCGGGTCTATGCAACGCTGGGTGAGATGGCCGGCGTGTTCCGTAGTGTGTTTGGAGAGTGGCGGGAGCCGCAACTTTTTTAGGACCTATTTTTTGACTGTGTAACATGTTTTCGATGCATTTTTGAACGGATTACACTGACTGTGAAAAAAATGAACATCGAACATCGAACGTCCAACATCGAATGATGAACGAAAAAAAATACGATCTTGAGGATCGGCTGCTTGAGTATGCGGCAAGAATCATAAAAATTGTTGAGCAACTTCCAAATAGCAAGGCTGGTAACCATGTTTCTGGGCAAATGTTAAGGTCAGGAACTTCGCCTTATCCAAACCATGGCGAAGCACAAGCAGCCGAGTCACCAAAGGACTTTATCCACAAGCTTCGTATCTGCTTGAAAGAACTACGCGAAACGCAGAGATGGATGAAACTCATCCAGCGCGTACCTTTGATAAGGAAACCCGAACTTCTAAACGACATGTTAAAGGAAACCGAAGAATTAATTAAGATTTTTGTTGCCAGCATCAAAACGGCTGAGAGAAAAATAAATAATTGACAGTTCTCTATATGCTGGTTGCTAATCATTCGATGTTCGCTGTTGGACGTTCGATGTTCGACGTTCAATAAAAAACATTTTTCCGGCTTATCCGGGTTGGGAGTACAGCATTGGGCAACGGATCTTTTCGCTTGGGGTGTGATATCGGTGGTACGTTTACCGATTTTGTTCTGGTGGATGGCGAGACCGGAACATTTCAGACCCACAAATGCCTTACCACGCCCTCCGACCCCTCCGACGCTGTCGAGGAGGGGGTTCGGCAGCTTGATCGCCGGGTACCGGGTTTCATGGCTGGTACCGCGGAATTCATTCACGGGACCACGCTGGTGATCAATGCCATTATCGAACGAAAAGGCGCGGTCACGGGGTTGATAACCACCAAAGGCTTCAGGGATGTTCTGGAGTTGGGGAGAGAGATTCGCTACGACGCCTATGATATTTTTTCAGAATATCCGGAACCGTTGATTCCCCGTTTTCTGCGCCGGGAAATCATTGAAAGAATCGGGAGTGACGGCCGGGTGATCATTCCTCTGGACACTGATGATGCCGAGACTGTTCTGGCGGACCTGCTGGCCGAAGGTATCCAGTCCCTGGCAGTATGCCTGATCAACTCCTATGAAAATCCGGCTCATGAAAAGAAAATCAAGGCGATGGTTAACGCGGCGGCACCAGAGCTTTCCCTTTCGACATCCTTTGAAGTTCTACCCCAGATAAGAGAGTACGAAAGGACCTGCACCACGGCGACCAATGCATATGTCAAACCGATAACATCCCTATATCTTAATAGACTTTCATCCCGACTGGATTTGATGGGTTTCAAGGGTAAGCTTTTCATCATGCTGTCGAGCGGAGGCATCACCTCCGTGGAGACTGCCCGCAGATTTCCGGTGAGAATCATCGAATCCGGTCCTACGGCGGCGGTCATCGCCTCCCAGTACTACGGCAAAATGTTTCAGATCAAAGACATGTTCTGTTTTGACATGGGGGGTACAACGGCCAAATCCTGCCTGATTCAGAAGGGGCAGGCCGGTCTGGTGTCCACATTCGAGGTGGGCCGGGTTCAGCGTTTCAAAAAAGGCAGCGGGCTTCCCATCCAGGTGCCGGTTGTGGATCTGATGGAAA
>JAFDAT010000488.1 GCA_019313725.1 Deltaproteobacteria bacterium | reverse complement strand
CGCATGCTATCTGGGAAAACTGTTTCTGAGGTCTTGCGGCATGGCATCCGGCACAGTCTTTCGTCATCTTTACCTGGTTGTGGCAGCCAATACAGCTGTGCGACGACGCCGGGTGGTGCATGGCCTGGACAAGCTGCACGCCCGCTCCTTTTTCACCCCCTGTTTCCGTGTGACAGTCGGCACATTTTGAAAGGGTTTCGTGATGGCAGGATCTGCAGCCGACGGTCTTGCCCTCATGGGCGACGTGATTGAATGCCACCGGGATCATGTGCTTTTGCATGGCTTGCGCGGAGCCGCCGTCAACCGTCATCCAGCTGGCTAATAACACTGTGTCCGGCTGATTCCGATTGAGACGCGCAACATTTTCGACAACCGCAATCTTCTGCTGCGCGGTCGCATCATGGCACCCGGCGCACTGCACCGGCCCGGTTTTTGCCGAACGGGTTTTGAAACTCTGGTGGCAGCTGACACAGGCCGCATGAGAGGCCGTTTGAATTGAGGATGCCGTTTCCGTCTTTGCGGATTTGTGACAATAATGGCAGCTCTCTTCGGTCCCTTTTTTATAGAAGATCACGTTATTGGATTCATCGTATACATGGTGACATGCACTGCAGTTGACATCATCGTACATTTTATCCGGCAGGATGGCTTCGGCGGATGCATGGCGGTAGTGCAGTGATTTATCGAACCTTATCGGCTGCCAGGTGGGCGCGATGCCGGGGTTCGCTGTATGACATGAGCGGCAGTCCCCGGCCAGGGGGCCGGAATCACCGTCCGGGCCTCTGGTTTCCAGATGGCATGCCGTGCAGTTGTCGTGATATACTGCCACGTTGGCTTCAGGGGTACCATCCTCCAGCCGTTTGAACTTGAAAACAAAGCTGTCTTTCTGTTTCAAATGGCAGACACTGCAGTCCTGGGTTTCCCCCAGCGCCTGGGTATGCCGGTCATGCAGAAAGGGCACCCCCGGCATTTTATCGCCGTCAGGAAGCGGGGGCAGATCGATGAAAATAACATCAAGCCGGTGGTTTACGGCATCGGTGCTGCCGTAAACACTCGTCAACCCGCACAGGATTATCATCAGAATAATGACGGGAACCGCATGGATTCGCCAGGGACGGGAAAATCGCTTTGCCATGGTTTTATCCTCTGGATTTTTAACAGGTTTTCGGTCAGCCCGCACAGGATGTCGCCCTGGGCTCTAACCCGGATTTCGGGCTGCTGTTTAAAACAAGATTATTGGCACAGGCGGTGGCAGAAACTATATCCTACTAACACGATAGGACTCTTTCCTACCATTTTTGTATGATAAGTCAAGTGAAAAATGCAAGGCATTTTTCACGGTACGCGGCTTCGCCGCTACATCCTGTTATTTTTGGATTATTTTCAGGGCAAATTGGTTTTCAAGCTTTCCAGGTGGGCTTTCAATTCAGGCAGGATGCTGTTTCCCCGGGACGACCCCATCAGGTTGTCCAGCTCTTGGGGGTCATTGATGATGTCAAAAAGCCAGGCATTGCGGCCTTTCTCGAATTCAATATATTTGTATGGAAATTTTCAGTCTTGGATTAGTTTTTACTTAATTGGAGTGGTTCGGCATCTAAACCGATGATACTGGCCACGTCGATTGAATGCCTTTTGCCCAGAACAGACTTTAAATACTCTACAACCACGACAGACCTGAGTTCATGCACATCACTCACTTCAACACGAGAATCATCTCTGAGCACTTTGGAGGCCCATTTCGAAGAAACGGACTTATCTTCGGCGTAGCGCTTTTCCAGAGACTGGTAATAGAGGTGGTTGATACGCTTTAACGCCGCCGGTTCTATCCGCTTTATCCGCGAACAGGCCTCGGTCAGATCACCTGCGCCGGGGAAGGCGGGATGCTCCACAATGGATTTAAAATCTGTGGCCCATCTCTGCATCCCTTTGTATATATGATGATTTTTAACCATGTTGAGGTTCTTCCACCCGGCTCTGAGCCATTTAAACACAGCACATCTCAACTGGGGTTTTCCGGGATCGGTTTGGTAGTAGACGATGATGGATGAGGATGCATACATATAGGAATCCACCCATCCCAGGCCAAATTTGTTGATGCCTTTTTCGCCGGAATAGAGATAGTTCCAGTCCTCATCCTCCCCCAGTACCACCCCTTTTTTCCCGACCATGGAATTACCGATCTGACGCGAAAGCGACAGAAATACCTTTTTACCCTGATGTTCGAACAAAACCATCGTACGCTCAAGATCATATTTATAGTAGGCCCCCGTATGAATATCCGGTGTATTTTCAACTGTTTCCACACCGCGAATCACAATCGGATCCTTGAGATCCGGTAACTGTTCCCACAGGTTCGCAAAGCTTTTTTCCCCTTCGCGAATCTCCTTCCAATATCCCAGACGAATGGACGAAGGGGTCATCAGATACGATGGAATATCAGGGTTGTAGGAAAGCCTCAAAAGATCCGCCATTCCATTTTTAATATCAAATTCGATATAAGCGGAGG
>JAFDAT010000487.1 GCA_019313725.1 Deltaproteobacteria bacterium | reverse complement strand
CGGTTTTTCAAGTTTTTTCTCGGGCAGAGCATCGTTCACCAGATTCGTAACTGTTTTCATTACATCCGCCGATTGAACCAGGCCGGGCAGGAAAAGCAGGCCCCGTCCAAACTGGTCGCCAACTTCTCCAATGCCGGGGATAAAGCCTTCGGTCATGATATCCAGCGGATTATTGCCCGCTTCGATAAACTTTTTGGTGATTTCAATGGCTTTGGCCTCATCGTGCTCAACGATTGCCTTGATGGCATCCTTAATTATTTGTGCATCTACCATGGATCATTCTCCTTTTTTTTCATCGGATATGAACTGTCGGCAAGTCTACGACAGATCATCATTCAAATTCTCTTATTGTTTTCGGGCGATGTCACCCACACGCCCTATCTCCCCTGTTCAGCAGCAGGCCGGCGCGAAAGCTAAATCATGGTGCGGTCTTTGAAGCGTTGAACACAATTGATATCGAGGTCCAGTACCGCCGCTTGCCTGAATTTAGCCTCTATGCCCTTGGCACATCCCGGCAGCGGCATGATCTGTCCGATCTGGAGATCCTCCCGGACTTCAGCCATGATCACCGGGTCGGTCAGTTCAGAAACCGATATTTTTAATTTATCGGCCACATATGTTTTGGCTTCCGCAATTTTCATGCCCCGGGCCATTTGCATACGGGCAACCAGATCTCCGGCTGCCCTCATTCCGCCCATCCCCGATGCATGTGCATGCGTCAGCGCCATCCCCAGCGGGTCGCCGACACCAACCTACAATCCGTCCAGTTGACAGATTTCAACCATGGCTTTGGATGCACGCGAAACCACGTCAACAGGCGGGTGGTCGTTGACGGTAACAGCGCCCACGCCCATGCCCATATTGACATGGATGGGAATGGTGGCGACGTCGCAGCAGGCTTTCATGAAGGTAATAGCGCGGGACAGGTTCCACGGGGTGCTTTCGGAAGTATTGGTGTTTACGACCGGGCCGAATATGGTCACCCCGGCCTTTTCAGCCAGTTTCACCTGCTCATGGGGATACATCCCGGCTAAACGGGCTCCTTCCCACTCCATTTCCCCGTGCATGCCTAATATGAATTCCCCGGCCATGCCCACTTCGATGCAGATGTCGGGAAATTCCTTTTTGAGAATAGCAGCGGCCATCAGGGATGCCTTGAAATCGGCCTCTCCGGCAGCGCCGACGGTGTCCAGGTTGATACCGTCAGCCCCGGAGGCGTACATGGCCCTGGCAGCATACACGATATCCTTGACCGCTTCCTCAACGGTGGCATCATACGATGCCCGAGCCCCCTTAATATCGCCCATGGGCATCAGTTCCGAAGGATTGGGAAAAGGTCCGTCCGGCTGCGTGTAGGTGCCGAGGTTAGGCATGGCACCATAAAAAAGTGGTACGTGAGTGGACAGCAGGGCCTGCTCCAGGATAGGCTGCTCCATGGTCACGATCGGCTTGATCGGCTTGAAACTGTAGTCCACGTGGCACAGTTCCATGGTGTCGGCACCCATGATTTTTTCATAAATCTGCAGCGCCTGGATACGGTCCACATTCACACCCACACGCCGGATTTTCAATGTCCCGGCATCATATGTGAGGACCACCTCGTTGCCTGGCTCGACACTTACGAAATTATACGGAAGGCTGAAAATCTCGCGTAGGTGGGCAAGTTCCTCCTTTGACAAAACTGGAATGCGGCCTCTTTCCGCGGCATCCTGGGTACCGGCCTCCAGATCGCGCATGAGTTCACTTTCACTCATTTCCAGTGGCGTACCGTCCCCGTATCGGGTTATTATTTTTGCCATAACTCCTCCTGTGCATCCTGGTGGAACGATACTTAAAATTCCAGCTTTTTAGCCCTGTATGCCTTGAGATACTCCATGCAGAAGTCGTCTTTCCCGGCCAGAGCGTTAGCCGCGACAATATTTCCCATCATCTTTTTATCCAGGGGATTGATAATCGCACCGTCAAGTCCCTTGGCAATGGCCATACTCATGAAGGTCTGGTTCAAAAAAGGCCGGTTCGGAAGGCCGAAGGATATGTTGGACAACCCGCATACGGTATGGATCCCCTTAAAAGTAGTAATGATTTTTTCAACGGCGCTCATGAACTCTACACCGAAATCGTTATTGGTGGACACCGGCTGAACCAGCGGATCGACGTAAATGTTCTCAACCGGTACGTTGTTCTGCAAAAGACCGTTGACGAGTTTATCCGCAATGGCCATGCGGTCGTCCGTGGTTTCGGGCATGCCGTCATCGCTCATGCACAGGGCGACAACCTTCAGATCGGTGCCGGCCACGATGGGCATCAGGGCATCATAGCGATCTTTTTCCAATGATATGGAATTGATCATGGCGGTGCCTTTGTGCACGGCCAGCGCCGTCTCAATCGCCTTGGGATCCGGGCTGTCGATGCAACAGGGTCCGTCCACTGCGGACTGCACCGTTGTCACCAGCCATTTTAAATACTCAGGTTCCTGCCCGACGAACACACCGGCGTTGACATCGATGAAGTCGG
>JAFDAT010000486.1 GCA_019313725.1 Deltaproteobacteria bacterium | reverse complement strand
GGGGCTCGTGTTAAAGTCCGAAGGTTGAAGGAAGTGACACAGAGACAACGTCAACTTTTAGTGCGAATTGCCACTTCAGTCTTCAGTCTTTTACCTTCTACCTCCAGAGGGGCTTAGGTTGAAGGAGGCTCATAGCTTTTTGCCAACCGCTCCTTCAGCCTTCCACCTTTTACCTTATACCTTATACCTTCCACCTTATACCTACGGGTATTCAAAACTGACCATGTTGGAGTCACCGCTGCCCAAATTGTTGTCGTCGTAAATAACGATCTTGTAATAGTAACGGTACCCTTTTTCAAGCGGATCTCGATAGCGCTGGTTATCCTTGTTGAGCGGCATGTCTTTTATCTCAATATACGCGCGCGGGCAATTCTCGCACTCGGCATTTCCAAGCGTTTCTTTCGACCGCAATATTTTGACGCCCTCGACATTGAAAGCCTCGCCTTCCCCGGGTTCCGGCAGGCTCCACGACAGCACAACACTGCTATCTTCCTCCAGGGTGTATTGAAGATCCCTGACCGCCACAGGGGGAACATACCCCGGCGGTACCGGGGGCGCCTTGACGCCGCAGGCTGTCACCATCAGACAGGCAGCCATGACAACACCGAACCATTTTATCCTGCCAAATTGTCTATATCGAAAAATCATACACATACACATGTAAAAAAATCAGCCTTTCAATTCCGCTTCCGCTGTTTTGATAGCTGCCGCCACGTTTTCGCTGGCGGTCCCGCCAAACGAACGCCGACGGTTGATCACCTGTTCGATGGATAGAAAATCAAAAATATCCTCTTTCACCAGGGAGGAAAACGTCTGCAGTTCCGCCAGGGTAAGTTCGTGGAGTTCTTTTCCTTTTTTCAGAGCATAGCCCACGGTCTTGCCGACGCATTCGTGGGCCTTCCGAAACGGCATGCCCTGCGCAACCAGGTAGTCGGCCATGTCGGTCGCATTTAAATATCCCCGCGAGGCAGCTGCCTGCATGGTTTCCCGTTTGATGGTCAGCCTGGGCAGCATGGCGGTGTAGACGTCCACGCAGGCGGTCAGCGTGTCCACGGCCCTGAAAAGAGGCGGCTTATCTTCCTGCATGTCGCGATTGTAGGCCATGGGCAGGGATTTCATCAGGGTCAGCATGGACATCAGATCGCCGAACACGGCGCCGGTTTTTCCGCGCACCAGTTCAGGGACATCCGGATTTTTTTTCTGGGGCATGATGCTGCTCCCCGTAGCAAAAGCATCGGGGATCTCAATAAAGCCGAACTCCGCCGAGGACCACAGGATCAGCTCCTCGGACAAGCGGCTGAAGTGAACCATGCAGATACTGGCGTCCGCGAGGAACTCCATGATGAAATCACGGTCAGCAACACTGTCCATGCTGTTGGCGGAAACCTCCGGAAAATCCAGCAATTCGGCAGTAAAATGCCTGTCTATGGGATAGGTCGTCCCGGCAAGGGCGGCGCTTCCCAGGGGCATGACATTGATCCGGTCAAGACAGCCCGCCAGTCTCTGGCCGTCACGCTTGAACATTTCATAATAGGCCATGATGTGGTGAGCAAACAGAACCGGCTGTGCGGGCTGGAGGTGCGTATACCCGGGCATGACAACATCGATGTTTGCTTTGGCCAGTCCCACCAGCACATCTCTCAAGCCATCAAGATGCTCGACCAGTAAGGTCACGTTGTCGCGCAGATACATTCTCACATCCAGGGCGACCTGGTCGTTACGGCTCCTGGCAGTGTGCAGTTTCTGGGCAACCTTGCCCACCTCCTGAAGAAGCCGGGCCTCGATGTGCATGTGAATATCTTCCAGGCTTTCGTCAAATTCAAACCGCCCGCGGTCAATCTCACGCTTGATCACGACCAGCCCCTGAATCAGCGTTGAGGTTTCATCCTCGGAGATAATCCCCGCTTTTTCAAGCGTCTTGAGATGGGCAATGCTGCCTTCGATATCATAGGCATACAGTCGCTTGTCCACGTCAATGGAGGCGGTGAACGTTTCCACAATCCGATGCGTCTTTTCTGAAAATCTACCGTCCCATGGTTTTTCAGGCATACTGAACCTCTATATTTCGTCGATGAGTTTTCGAATTCTAAGCCTGAGGGCGTTCAATCGGATAAATCCTTCCGCATCTTTCTGGCTGTAGACATCGTCATCCTCGAAGGTCGCAAAATCCTCCCGATAGAGGGATCTGTCCGATTTTCTTCCCAGAACCCGGCAGTTGCCCTTGTAAAGCTCCAGCCTGGCGGTACCGAACACCGGTTTCTGGGTGTCGTCTATCATATTCTGCAGCAGCTGCATCTCGGGCGAAAACCAGAAACCGTTGTAGATAAGTTCCGCATACTTGGGAATCATGGCATCACGCAGGTGCATCACCTCGCGGTCCAGTGTGATGGATTCGACCGCCATGTGCGCCGCTCTTAAAATCGTCCCGCCGGGTGTTTCATAAACACCTCTTGATTTCATGCCCACAAACCGGTTTTCAACGATATCGACTCTGCCGATACCGTGTTTTCCCCCG
>JAFDAT010000485.1 GCA_019313725.1 Deltaproteobacteria bacterium | reverse complement strand
AGCCCGAGTAACGACCAGGATCCGGCCGGGCATCGTCAATGCCGCCTATGGCTGGTGGTTTCCGGAAGGCAAAAAGGAGCTGCAGTACGAGTGGGAACGCGCAGGGTTCAACGTTCTGACATCTACGGACAGGCTGGGCAGAGAATTCGGCACCCCCAACCTGAAAGGTATCAACTGCCGGATTATGAGAATAAAGGTGGAAGAATGAAGGTTCAAGGTTTAAGACTGAAGACTGAAGGAGCAGTTGGCAATATGCCAAAAGATTTCTTCGACTTTCGGACGTTAACCGACCCCCCGGCTTTATTACTTTGTCTCTTGCTTCAACCTTCTACCTTCAACCTAAAAACCTCCTATTTTCAAGCTCAACAACACTAAGGAGCACTATCATGGTGAACGACAATCTTTTGGGCAAGGCAAAAAGATACCGCTGGATCATCTTCTGGACGCTCTCTTTCGGCTACCTGCTGGTCTATTTTCACCGGCTCTGTCCGGCAGTGGTCGCCGTGGACATGATGCGGGATCTTCAGGCCTCAGGCGCCCTGATCGGCTTTCTGGGAGCCGCCTATTTTTACCCATACGCCGCCATGCAGCTCCCGGCCGGCCTGCTTTCCGACTCTTGGGGCCCCCGCAACACCATTACCCTGTTCTTCTGCATCGCTCTGGTAGGCTCCATCGTCCTGGGCATGGCACCCACGGTTTTCATTGCTATTCTCGGCCGCACCATGGTCGGCCTGGGCGTGGCCATGCTCTTTGTCCCCACCATGAAAATCCTGGCGGAATGGTTTCACGCCCGGGAGTTCGCCGTCATGACCGGTATCCTCATGGCCGTCGGCGGCCTGGGTTCGCTTGTTGCGGCAACCCCCCTGGTGTGGCTCAGCAGCTGGATCGGGTGGCGCATGTCGTTTATTGCCGTAGGCGTCTTCACTCTGGTGATAGCCCTCCTGGTCTGGTTCATCGTGCGGGACAAGCCGGCGGACATGGGCTGGCCTTCCCCGGCCGCCGAGCCGTCGCCAAAAGCTCCACCGTCCATCACGCTCCTGGAAGGTGTTGGGAAGGTTCTGTCCAACCCCTATTTCTGGCCTGTTTCCATCTGGTTTTTCTTTGACGCCGCCGTCTTTTTTTCTTTTGGCGGTTTGTGGGGCGGGCCATACCTGCTCCAGGTTTACGGCTACAGCAAGTCCCAGTCCGGCCAGATCCTCTCCATGCTGGCCGTGGGGATGATCGTGGGGAGTCCCCTGTTGAGCTACATTTCCACCAGTGTGCTGCGTTCGCGAAAAAAGGTCATCCTCCTGTCCAGCGTCATGGTTCTCCTCCTGACGGCGTGCCTCGCATTCCTGACGGACCGCATCCCCCTGGGCGGGCATTACGCAATCTGCTTCGGCCTGGGTTTTTTTTCCAGCGCTATTGTCGTGGTCGGTTTTACCACCAACAAGGAGTTGTTCCCGGTACAGATGACCGGCACTGCCACCGGACTGGTTAATTTTTTCCCTTTTGCGGGCGGAGCCGTGTTTCAGCCGGTTCTCGGATATGTGTTGGAAAAACAGGGAAAAGTCGACGGTGCCTTTACGTTGGTAGGATATCAGCAGGCCTTTCTGGTTCTCTTTTTGTGCAGTATAATTGCTCTGGTCGCCAGTTTCTTTTTGAAGGAAACACTGGAGTAGAGCATATTTCAGCATAACGTTTCGATATGAAAAATGGTATATCGAACCCCACTTCAACACGAATCGGAACGTTAATCTGACAACCGCTATATGCGCACGGTTTAGCTTTGGATAAATCCCTGCGCTACAAAGCCGTCGGCTTTATGCCATGTAGTCCAGGGCTTCAGCCCTGCCGGAACTTGATCATTGGGTATTGGATATTGATTATTGGATATTCAATTCCGGTTATCCGGGTTGGGTAATACAAGGAGCCCAGGATCCGACATCGTGTTTACATTTTCTCGTACAGGTGGATGTTCATGGCTGCTTCCCCCTGTCCCAGGGTTCCGCCGCCGTTTTCCGCCATGGCGATGCGCGGGTTTTCAATCTGCCGTTTGCCGGCTTCGCCCCGGAGCTGGGTCACCAGTTCATAGGTCTGGGCCAGACCCGATGCCCCGATGGGATGTCCGCGGGAAATAAGACCGCCTGAGGTGTTGACCGGAATTTTACCGTCAATGGCGGTATCACCGCGTTCGGCCAGCGGTCCGCCCTCACCCACCGCACAAAAACCCATCTGCTCGGTCTGATGGAGCTCTCCAAAGGCTGTGGCATCGTGGACTTCGGCCACGTTCACGTCCTCCGGTCCGACGCCGGCAACTTCATATGCCGCATGGGAGGCCCGCGCACAGATATCGTCGCCACCGACCCGCGACCCGGATTTCAAAATCGAGGCCAGAATCCGGACGGTACGTTTGCTGGGGTGCTGTTTTAAAAATTTTTCGCTGCAGATGATCGCGGCGGCCGCGCCGTCGCCAACCGGGGCACACATGGCCCGGGTCAGGGGAAAGGCCACCTCACGGTCTTGCATGACCTGTTCGA
>JAFDAT010000484.1 GCA_019313725.1 Deltaproteobacteria bacterium | reverse complement strand
TATCGATAAGCTGGACAACGTCGTCGGGTGGGAAAGGCCCCTTACACCCAGGGATCTGGACGAGGACATGGCCAGTATCTATAATGCTTATTCTTTTTTCAAGCACTCTTCAAAACACGGTTTTCTGGGCATTTACTCTCTTGAGCATTTTGAAGCGGCCGTAAAGATGGGGGCCGTGATTGCCGGGGGTGAAGACAAACTGAGCCAGGCGCCCCTGTTTACGTGCTCCGCGGATCCTGTCAGCCCGCTGGTTTTGACCGAGGAGGCCACGGACGTGCTGATCGAGGCCTGTAAATTCGGTGTCCCCATCAAGATTAACGGCCTGGGGCTTTGCGGTGGCACCACGTGTGTGGATCTTGCCAGTACGCTGGTAACCCATAACTCGGAGGTGCTGGGTTCGATTACCCTGGGGCAGCTGGTCCGCAAAGGGGCTCCCATGGTGTACGGCAGTTCCACCAGCATCATGGACCTGAGGACCACGCTTGCTTCCATGGGTGCTCCGGAAATGGCCATGTTGAGCGCCGCCGTCGCCAAGCTGGCCCAGTTTTACAAAATGCCCTCCTGGGTGGGCGGCGGGTAGGTTGACAGTAAAAATCTCGATGCCCAGTCCGGCCACGAGTTCACCCTGACCGCCCTCGTACCCGCGTTGGCAGGTGCCAACATGATTTACGGCGTCGGGATGCTCGACAGTGCATTGGCCTGGGATTATGCTTCGGCAATGTTGCAGAATGAATTCCTGGACATGGTTTTAAAGGTTGTCAACGGCATACAGATATCGGAAGCAAAGATTGCTTACGATGTCATTAAGCAGGTTGGCCCCGCCGGGGAATTCATTACCCATGACCACACGCTGAAAAATTTCAGGAGCATGTCCAAAACGCGTTTCATGAACAGGGACAACCGGGAAAACTGGGAAGCCGCAGGTTCCCCGGATATTGTCGAACTGGCCTATGCAGATTCCATGGAGATCCTCAACAACTATCAGCCCGAACCACGCTCGGAAGATGTTCAAAAGGAGTTGGACAGCATCTATGCGGAGTTCGAGGCTCGCGTTAAGGAGCGCAAAGCGAAAAAGTAATCATTGACCACAAAGGCACAAAGGACACAAAGAAAATAATTTTCGCGTTCCATTGTGTCTTTGTGGTTTTTCATTAAAAAGCATTAATTCTATCAGCAACTTTTCGTGTTTTCCTTTTATGAAATACAGCGCGATCATATTCGATCTCGACGGGACCCTGCTGGACACGCTCGAGGATATCGCAGATGCGGTCAACCGCGTCCTGCGCGCCGGAGGGTGGCCGACCCACGCATTGGAAGCATACCGTTATTTTGTTGGTGATGGAAGCCGGACGCTTGTCCGACGCGCACTTCCCGAAAACGAACATTCCGACAATGCTGTTGATAATGCATTGCAGGCCTTTAAAAAAGACTACGCACGGTCTTGGGATATAAAAACCCGCCCCTATGCCGGGATACCGCACCTTTTGGACAGCCTTGTGCGCATGGACGTCAGAATGGCCGTATGCAGCAACAAACCGCATGAATTTACCATTCTGTGTGTCGAAAAATTGCTGGATAGATGGCGATTTGATCAGGTTGTCGGTCAAAGCAGCCGGTACCCCCGGAAACCCGCCCCGGACAGTGCGCTGGCGATTGCTCAGAACATGCGGCTCGATCCGGCGAAGGTTCTTTTTGTCGGGGATTCGGGTGTAGACATGCAGACGGCCGTATCAGCCGGTATGGTTCCGGTTGGGGCTGCATGGGGCTTCCGGACGGCAAAGGAACTCATGGAATACGGGTGCGGATTCCTGGCCCGACAGCCCCTCGATGTACTGCAGGTTATTGGGCGGGAGATGTGATAAACTACGAATAATGAATATCCAACACAGAATGTCCAATGTCCAAGTGCGGCTGACAAATTCATCATTGGAAATTGATTATTGGTTATTGAATATTTAATCGATACTAGTGTAGAGAATTTGTGACCTTCAACTCGAGGTAAAATAATTCAATATTCCATCTGCATTGTTGATAATGTCAGCGGCACCGGCTTTGACAAGACCAGCTTGCAGAGCATCCTTGTCCGGCGTGGAATGCAGAATACCCAACCCCCTGTATGGGTAAGCTGAACGGGAAGCCGCCATCATATCATCGGGCATATCGCCGACATAATACCATTCATCAACTTTTTCCGAAAAATTCCGGGCAATGGCATCCAGCATAAACGGGTGCGGTTTGCTGAGCGAGGTGCGCTTGCCTGTTTTTTCAAAGATGTTTTTTTCTTCCTCCAGGCATTCGTCGAGCGTGTAGATCATGTCGAAGTATGGCTCCAGACTGAAACGCGCTAGCGCGTGTTCAGCCTCGGCTCTGGGACGGCCGGTGGCAAGGGATAGTAGATGATCTTCAGCCATGGATGTAAAAATAGAGATGGGAATGAGCAGCGTTTCCCGGTCGATGAGCCCGCCCCCCGGGTGACAGTCAGGGGGGATACCATACGTTTTTCTGAAGAGTTTGCCACCAAGATAGAT
>JAFDAT010000483.1 GCA_019313725.1 Deltaproteobacteria bacterium | reverse complement strand
CATCAGGCCCGTTTTGAATCATTTCGGATCAGTATACTCCATCACCAGTTTTAATGTGCTGTTCAATAGCAGTTGCACACCTTTTTCTATGTCGCACCAATTTGATTTTTCCTCCGGGCAATGACTTTTCCCCCCGACGCTGGGGACGAAAATCATTCCGGCATTAATTTTCTGAGCCAGAATTTGCGCATCATGGCCAGCTCCGCTGTCCATTAATCGGTAGGCATAGCCTAGTGAATCGGTTTCTTGCCTTATGGTGCCAATGATGTTGTTACTGAGAGATACGGGATCGTCCCAGGAGAGACGATCGGCGGTAAAAACAAGGCCCATCTCTTCAGCGATGGTGTTACCGATTTCCAAGAATGAAGACTCCATCTTCTCAAGTCGTGTGGCTGATGAATGCCTGAACTCCAGAGCTAACCGAACGCTGCCCGGCACAATATTGAAGGCGCCCGGATATACATCCATCTTCCCGATGGTCACCACACCGCCCGGATTTGAACGAATCCATGCATTGATTCTCCTGTAAAATTCTGTCGCTCCCGACAACGCATCACGTCTCATGGTCATGGGCGTTGTCCCTGCGTGGTTAGCTTCCCCCGAAAAGGTAACCCAGTACGAAACAATCCCGACAATAGCTCCGACGATCCCGATTGGAATTTTGGCTGATTCGAGCGAAGGTCCCTGCTCGATGTGGAGTTCCAAATATGCTTTTATCCCGCTGGGATCCCGTCGCGCAGATACAATCCGCCGATGATTTAAACCAGCATCCGCCATGGCTTTAGCCAGAGGGAATCCATTCATATTTTTGGCAGCTGATATTTCGTCTGCGTCCAAGCTGCCCAGCATGGACCGGCTGCCCAGAAAATTCAGGAACGCGCCTTCCTCATCTGCAAACGCCACCATTTCCAACGCGTGATTGCACGGTAATTTATTTTCCCGGATGGTTTCAAGACATTCGAGGCCTGCAAGAACACCAAGCGCACCGTCAAAAACACCTCCTTCTGGTACAGTGTCGATATGGGAACCGATTAATACAGACCTTTTCTTGGACCCCAACCGCCCCCAGATATTTCCGGCTTCATCCCTTACCGCCATAAGGCCGGCGTTTCTTATCTTTTCCATCAACCAGCGCTTTGCCGCCAAATCGGTGTTGCTGAAAGACTCGCGACAAATTCCACCTGTCTCCAGCGCGCCAAATTCAGCGAGTTCTTCGATATTCTTTTTCAATCTGGCCAAATTAATCTTAACCGACACGCTTTCACCTTACACCCTTCATATGGCTCGCGCCGAATTTTCGTTTTCAATATTTCCCGGAGCCTCTTTTTCCCACAAAATTTCCATGTTCGACGATGATGCGGTCTCTGGAAATGGTCATCTCGGGATGTAATTTTTGGAGAACATCAGTTATCCACCCGCTCCTTCAAACCCTTCCCACATTTAAAAAATGGCAATTTCTTTGGTTTAATCTCAACTGTTTCCCCAGTTTTAGGATTCCGCCCGGTGTACCCCTCATACTTCTTGACATAAAAGGAGCACAGTCCACGGATTTCAACCCGATCGCCCTTTTCGAGTGCGCCGGCCATTTGATCGAAAAATAGGTTTACAATTTCTGTAGCTTCAATTTTGGGAAGACCATTTGTGGTGCACAGTTTTTGGATGAGATCGAGTTTGTTCATGGGGTTCCTTTCTTTGGTAATTGCAGTTGGCCGGATAAATAAAATTTCAATAAATTTACAACATTGTGACCGGATCTGTCAAACCCATGTGGTAATCTGCGTGCAAACACTCAATATGAGGAGGGCATTAAGATGAGAAAGCATGAATTGTACACAGATTATCATGACCACTTTGAATACTTCGGCAACACCGAGATTGAAAGGATCCGTAAACAAGGTGAAAAAACAATACGACATGACTGGATAATTTTTGACACCGTTGATGAGGCCATGGAATTTTTCAACGATCAGTGCGGCGAGTTCGTTGGGTACTATGCCTGAATAAATCTTGAGTTCAGTTCAAGTCTTGACTATCGGTCGACTTGTGGCTTCTTTATTAATTTTCACTGTGATCATCAATTTTATTGTAGAAACTTTAGATTGTCTGTCGACGTGTGGGCCTTTGGATTGCCAGTATCTACGGCAATACCTGGCATATCATAAGTGTCAGTGCATAGAAAATTACACTGACTTTCATCCGCCAATAAGGCACTTTCTGAGATTCTCCCACTGACTATTCTTCACCCAGGAATATTTCTCAAAATACAGCTTGTCGCTTGAGTAAAACGTTCCCTCTTTCTTACGCTTGAGAATTTTCTCAAACTGCCCTGGTCCACCATTATACATCGCGTAAACAATTCTGGCGAGGGTGTCGTCATCCATGGCTTTTCCTTCCTTCATTTTCTTTATTCTATCCAAGGTGTACTTTCTTATATAAAGCTCTATAATTTCACAACCTGCCGCAGTGTTGTATCGTATGTTCCACCTCAGATGGTGCCGGTCGTACATGCCTCGCCAAACGCGTTCGTTTA
>JAFDAT010000482.1 GCA_019313725.1 Deltaproteobacteria bacterium | reverse complement strand
GACCGAGATGGCTCTGGCAGCCGACATCAGGATCGCTTCACTGAACGCCGTCATGGGGCTAACGGAGACCCGTCTGGCCATCATACCCGGCGCCGGCGGCACACAGCGCCTGCCGAGGTTGGTGGGCAAGGCGAAAGCCAAGGAACTGATCTTTACCGGACAAAGGATCGGTGCAGAGGAATCCCTGCGCATAGGGCTGGTCAATAAAATCTACCCGCAGAAAGATCTCCTGACCGAAGCACGCAGCATGGCGGCAATGATTTGCGAGACAGGCCCCATTGCCATTGAACAGGCCAAGTATGCTATCAACTACGGGTTGGAGACCGACTTGAACACCGGTCTGGCCATCGAGTCCAATGCCTACTGGATGACCATTCCAACGGAAGACCGCCTGGAAGGGCTGGCTGCCTTTCGTGAGAAACGCAAGCCTATCTACAAAGGAAAATAAACCCTGCGGGAAAGCCGGAGAACTTCAGATTCTGCGTTGCTAAAGGTTCGAAGTAAAACACTACGACTTCACCCTTAGACGCCTTGACTCTGAAGCCCTCCGGCTTTTGCAACGCAAGGGTTCATCGCTAAATAAAATTTGATTGATCAAAAAAAATAGTGAAAGGAGCACATTAAAATGAGCGAACATGATTACTGGAAAATTTTTCCGAGAATGCCGAAAAAGATCACCATCGGCGACATCACCATCCGGGACGGCTTTCAGCATCTGGAAAAATTTATTTCCACGCGGGCAAAGATTTTTTATGTTGAGGAGCTTATTTTTGCGGGCTGCCGCAATATCGAAGTTACCAATCTCGGCAACCCCTATCTGATGCCGCAGTTCAGCGATGCCGAGGAAATACTGGCGCATTTGCGCAGCGACCGTTTTAAAAAGCGCTGTGCCCGAAAAGGTATTGATACCGATGATGTCTGTATTACGGCGGTTACCATACGTGAAAGATCGGTCGACAAGGCCATCGAACTGAAAAAGAACGGTGTCGGTCCGGATCGTATCCTCATGATGGTATCCACCGAAGAGGAGCATCACTTTGCCAACTCCGGAACAACCCTGCCCGACTATTGGGCGGAAGCCGAGCGCAGCATTAAAAAATGTACCGATGCGGGCATCAAAATGTGCGGTACGGTCAGCACCATCTGGGGCAGTCCCATTGCGGGCGCCACGGACATGCAGGACGCCGTGGAATTTACCAAGCGCTGGCTAGAAATCGGGGCCCACGACATCGAGCATGCCGATCACGACGGCAGCGCCTCGGCCCCCGATGTATACCGCTATTTTTCCATGATTCTGGACGCCATTCCCAACACCGACCTGCACCTGGCCCACTTCCATGAAACCAAACGTGTGGCATCCGCATCTGTACTGGCCGCCCTCCAGGCCGGGATTACCCAGTTCGAAGCCACCATCGGCGGCATGGGCGGACAGCCGGCCAATTTTCTGGATGACACGCCGGTTCCCGGAACCGGGGATTACTATTATGAGGACCCGCGTTTTGTAGGCCTGACATGCCTGGAAGACATGCTGGTCCAGATTGACGAGATGGGCATCGAGCATGGTTATGATGTGGATCGTATCCTCTGGCTCGGGCGTCAAATGGAAAAAACTGTCGGGCAGCGCTTGCGGTCAGAGGCCGCCATCAACGGCCGTACGTTGAAAGAAGGCCACATGGAATTTGCCCGGCCGGGCTTGAAAAAACGGAAGGAAAAGCTGGGGGAGAAACCAGACCAGAATTTTCCAACGGAGTGGGCGGAAAAAGCTGTACTGCCGGAAGCATATCAGCCTTAGTCCAGCATCACCGTTTACCAATGCGCTCCGGAAAAACGGGGGTCTATATTTTACGGGCATTAATCTGGCCACGGAAGTCAAGAAGATGAGAACCTAAGAAGTTTTGCGTTTCGTGTTCTCATCTTCTCGCCTTCTCAAGTTCTTACCTTCTATTCTGTTGCGAGGGAAAACACAGTGACTGAACAATCTCGATACATCAAAAACCTGGACCAGGAAGCACTGGTGCGCCTGGCCATGGACATGTTGCAACGCCTGGTCCTACACCACGGTATGTGGTTCAATGAGATAAAACACCAGATGGGGCTTGAAAAGGCTTTTGAAATGTACAGCCGTGCATCCGAAAAAAGCCTGGGTATTCAGATCAATAAGCTATCCAGGCTTTTTGATTTCGGGGTGTGCGACGGGCTCCCGGAACCCTTGCTGGAGATGCCCAGAGAAACGCTTTTGAAGCTGCTGGACACCCTGGCCGCCAACTGGCTGGTCAATGACGGGGTTTGGTTCCAGGCAGTGGAATTCAGCAGCGGTATGAACGATGCCAAACGTTGCAATGATTCCTGCTGGGCGCAGTTTTCTCCGGTTGAAGCCTGGTCCATAAAAAAAATCCTGAACCTGCCCGCGAACCCGGGGATTGAAGGCCTGAAACAGGCCCTCAACCTACGGCTGTACGCACATCTCAACACACAATCCACTATCGACGAAGGACCGGACAGCATCGTTTTCCAGATGAACGAGTGCCGCGTTC
>JAFDAT010000481.1 GCA_019313725.1 Deltaproteobacteria bacterium | reverse complement strand
CGATCTGGTTGAGCAGGACGGCAAAACGCCCGGCTTTTTCTGCCAGTACCGCCGGCGGAGTCGTCAGCATTTTGAGGGTGGGAATCTCCTCTACGGCACGCTTTTCATCCCGATAAAGGCGCAGCGTACTCTCCAGGGCCGCCAGCGTCAGCTTGTAGATCCGCAGCGCCCGCGTCAGTGGATTCTGTTTAATTTTATCGAGAATGTCACTCGCGCCCGCTATAATACCGGCCTGGGGACCGCCCAACAGCTTGTCGCCGCTGAATGTCACCACATCCACGCCGGAAGAGACAGATTCCTGCACACGGGGCTCCCGGATCATGCCGTATTTGGAAAAATCAATAAATGTTCCGCTGCCAAGGTCCTCCATCACGGGAAGCCTGTATTTTGCTCCCAATGCCACCAGCTCATCCAGGGTTACGCTTTTAGTGAACCCAACAACACTGTAGTTGCTGGTGTGCACCTTCAACAACAGCCCTGTCTCGTTGTCGATGGCCCTCTCGTAGTCCTTTTCGTGGGTCCGGTTCGTCGCTCCGACCTCCTGCAGCAGGGCACCGCTTCTGGCCATGACATCGGGAATCCGGAAGGATCCGCCTATTTCCACCAGTTCCCCCCTCGAAACAATAACCTTTTTCCCTCTGGCGATGGTGTCCAGGCAGAGCAACACCGCCCCGGCGTTATTATTAACCACCATGGCCGACTCTGCACCGCTGATTTCACAAATCAGGTCTTCCACGATGCTGTACCGTGATCCCCGGCTGCCGGATTCAAGGTCGAACTCAAGATTGGAATACCCGGCTGCAATGGTTTGCAGGTTTTCCAATGCCGAAGCGGCCAGCTGAGAACGGCCGAAATTCGTGTGGACGATGACACCGGTTGCATTGACAAGATACTGCAAATTTTTAGTCATGCGTGCGGAGGCACATTTTTTCACTTGCTTCAACACCTGATCGTCGTTCAGAAAAGATTCATCGACAGACGGGTCTTCGTCAAGTATGGCTGAGCGAAAACCGTCAACGGCCTCTCTTGCAGCAGCAATCCTGACCGATCGCGGAACATCTGCAAACCAAAGATCCTTTTTCATGCCTTCAAGCAGGTGATCGACGCCGGGAAGCGATCTCAATAATTGAACCCTCAATTTTTCTTCTGCCATGCTTCCTCTCATAACGGGCAAGATGATCGTTGCCGGTTGGAAACTTCTCATCAAATTTCATACAAAATCCAGGTAATAAATGCCTGTAAACTTTATATCTTATATCCTGAAAGCCTGAATTTCAACTTTTTTTTCCATTTTCGATGGTGCATGCAATCAGCGACCACCGGCAGAGCCGGGGGTATGAGGAAGGCCCCGCAATGGCGTTGTGGTTGTATCCTCCGGGCAAAAATGGTATCAGCGGTGAAAGCTAAGCAAAATATCAGGATGGCACCTTCCCGGGCATTCAATGCAAGATGCGCATGCCCGCATCGAGGGTGAATAACGCCAGTCAATGTCAACGGCCCCTTGGAGGTACAATGAAAAATCTGCTCGTAACCGGAGGCTGCGGTTTTATCGGAAGCAACTTCATTCATCACCTGTTCTCCGGGCAGAATTTCGATGGACGCGTGATCAATGTCGACAAACTGACCTATGCCGGGAATATTGAAAACCTTGCCGGTATAGAAAAGCAGTTTCCGGATCGCTATATTTTTTCTCAAACCGATATCTGTGACAAAGCCGCCCTTGACCACCTGTTTGAAATCCATGCCATCGATGCCATCTGCCACTTTGCAGCCGAATCCCATGTGGACAGGTCCATTATCGGCCCGGATGACTTTGTAAAAACCAATATCCTGGGAACATTCAACCTGTTGGAAATCATCAGAAACAGAAAAGATCAGGTTGTCCTGTTTCACCACGTCAGTACGGACGAGGTATACGGGTCACTGGGCCGGACAGGTTTATTCACTGAAAAAACCCCCTATGACCCCAGCAGTCCCTACTCCGCGTCCAAGGCTTCGTCAGACCACCTGGTGAGAGCCTACCACCGGACCTACGGAATACCGGTAACCATTTCCAATTGCTCCAACAACTACGGCCCCTTTCAGTTTCCCGAGAAACTGATACCGCTCATGGTCCTGAATGCTCGCGCAGGCAAACCCCTGCCTGTTTACGGCCAAGGGGTAAACATAAGGGACTGGCTCTACGTCAACGACCACTGCCGGGCGGTCTGGAGTATCATGCAGCAAGGCGAAAAAGGCCAGACCTACAATATCGGCGGCCGGTGTGAAATGAAGAACATTGATGTGGTCGAATTGATATGCGACATCCTCGATGACATGGAACCCCTGAAGGAAGCAGGTTCGCGAAAGAACCTGATTACCTTTGTAAAAGACCGCCCCGGTCATGACCTTCGCTATGCCATCGATTACAGCAAGCTGAATGAGGCTCTGGGCTGGGATCCCGAAGAAACATTTGCAAGCGGTTTGAAAAAGACCATTTGCTGGTATCTCGACAACCCGGAGTGGACCCGTCGGGTGCAGAGCGGCGAATATCGGAAATGG
>JAFDAT010000480.1 GCA_019313725.1 Deltaproteobacteria bacterium | reverse complement strand
CGCCGAAACCCTGGGAGTTTACAGTACTGAAAAATATGTATTGAATAATTTCCAGAAACTGCCGGATTGCAACGGGGAGGCCGTTTGTAATTAACTCCATTTTTCGGCCAGGTTCACATGAAACCCGACAGTTGAGTTGCTAAATGAAATGAATATCCAAACCCATAAAAGGAAAACATCATGACGAAAACCGCATTGATAACTGGTGTAACCGGACAGGACGGCGCCTATCTTTCCGAATTTCTACTGGCAAAGGGATACCGGGTCCACGGGATCAAACGCCGCTCGTCCTCGTTCAACACCGACCGTATCGACCATCTCTACCAGGATCCCCACGACGAAGACCCGAAATTCATCCTGCACTACGGGGATTTAACGGACACCTCAAACCTGATCAGGGTGCTGCAGGAGGTCCAGCCGGATGAGGTGTACAACCTGGGGGCCCAGAGCCATGTGGCGGTCTCTTTTGAAACACCCGAATACACGGCCAACACCGATGCCATGGGGACGCTCAGAATTCTGGAGGCGATCCGCATACTGGGGCTGGAGAAAAAAACCAGATTTTACCAGGCGTCGACATCCGAGCTGTTTGGGAAAGTTGTCGAAATTCCCCAGAGTGAAACCACCCCGTTTTATCCCCGGTCACCCTATGCCGTCGCAAAATTGTACGCGTACTGGATAACGGTTAACTACCGCGAGGCTTACGGCATGTATGCCTGCAACGGGATTTTGTTCAACCATGAGTCCCCCAACCGGGGTGAGACGTTTATTACCCGGAAAATCACCCGGGGGCTTTCCAGGGTAAAACTGAATCTCCAGGACCGGTTGTATCTCGGCAACCTCAACGCGAAAAGAGATTGGGGCCATGCCAAAGACTACGTGGAGATGCAGTGGCTGATGCTGCAGCAGGACAAACCGGAGGATTTTGTAATTGCCAGCGGCAGACAATACTCGGTGCGTCATTTCGTGGAGGTAACCGCTGCCGAACTCGGCATGGATATCGCCTGGGAAGGCACGGGGGTTGATGAAAAAGGCTTTGATCGGAAAACCGGAAAGTGTGTTGTTTCCGTCGATCCCAAATATTTTCGGCCCACGGAAGTTGAAACGCTGCTGGGCGACCCGTCCCGGGCCAGGGAAGAATTGGGGTGGACACCGAAAATTTCTTTCGAGGAAATGGTTCGGGAAATGGTGCAGGCCGATCTGGAAATTGCCCAAAGGGATGCCCTGGTCAGCAAAGAAGGGTACCAGGTGTTTAACCATTATGAATAATAATATCAGCAAAGAATCCAAAGTATTTGTGGCCGGCCACAACGGTATGGTGGGCAGCGCAATCGTCCGCGGCCTTAAATCCCGTGGGATGGGGAACATCGTCACCCGGTCCCGGACGGAGCTGGACCTGACCGATCAACGGGCGGTGCGGCAATTTTTTGAAACCCAGCGCCCAGAGCATGTGTTTTTGGCGGCAGCCAAGGTCGGCGGCATCCACGCCAACAACACCTACCCGGCGGATTTCATCTACAGCAATCTGATTATCCAGTCCAACGTACTGGAAGCCGCCTTTTGCCACGGTGTAAAACGCCTGCTGTTTCTCGGCAGCTCCTGCATTTATCCCCGCGAAGCCGGGCAGCCGATGTCCGAAGCGGCTTTGATGAGCGGCCCGCTGGAGCCGACCAATGAACCGTACGCCGTGGCCAAGATCGCCGGCATCAAGATGTGTGAAGCGTTCAACCGCCAGCACGGGACCCAGTTCCGTTCCGTCATGCCCACCAACCTGTACGGTGAAAATGACAATTTTCACCCGGAGAACAGCCACGTCATACCGGCCCTGGTGCGCCGGTTCCACGAGGCCAAAATAAAAGGACAAAAATCGGTGGTCGTCTGGGGCACGGGCAACGCGCGGCGTGAATTTCTGCACGTGGACGACATGGCGGCGGCCTGCCTGCACGTCATGCAGCTCAGCCAGGAAAAGTATCTGTCCCACACGGCGCCGATGCTTTCCCATATCAATATCGGCGTGGGCCGGGACATCACCATCCGGCAGCTGGCCGAAACAGTGAAAAGGGTTGTGGGCTATCCCGGTGAGATCGTCTTTGATCGGGACAAGCCGGACGGCCCCGGGCGTAAATTCCTGGATACCACAAAACTGACGGGTTTGGGCTGGCAGCCTGAAATCGGTCTGGAAGAGGGGCTGACCGGGACCTACCAATGGTTTCTTAAAAACCAGGACGGGTTCCGGTCTGTTTAGCGACAGCTCACCAACGACAAACAGGCATGACAGGGAGGAATATATTCCATGGCACGCGACATCAGCGACATTGAAAAAATTATTCACCGACGAATGACACGGCGCGGAATCAGTGAAAAGGACATCGGTTTTTTCCTGAAAGCCTGGGGCGATATGAACACTCCCGTGAAAAAGCTGGACTGGGAAAAGCTGCAGCCGGCCGGGACGGATGATGTCATTACCCTTCCGGCGAAACGTGACGATGAATGGCGGCAGCTTCAAAACCTCGGCCTGGCCCACATGGACCGCTGCGCGATTGTCAAACTC
>JAFDAT010000118.1 GCA_019313725.1 Deltaproteobacteria bacterium | reverse complement strand
CTGCATGGGAAACGCGATGACGTTTGTCGGGCCTTCTCTTTGCAGGTAGGTTGCGTTCAGCTCGGCTATCTGCGGATCATCCACAAGCAGGATGGAAAGCTCTTTTTCAGGACATCCCAAGGCGTCTAAGACGGCCTGGGCTTTCTTTTCGAGCCCTTCCAGCATTACCGGATGCGTTTCCTGGCGGTTGTCTATCAGTACTCCCATTGCTCTTTTTTCCATTATTTCTGGAGGTGGCTTCGGAATATTCGATGCGGTGGTGATGGATACCGGTCAATATCTTGTAATAGTTTTTCGCTATTTTGTGCAGGTCTTTCAAGGTGAGTTCACAATTGTCGAGCTGCCCGTCTGAAAATATTTTATTAAACAGGTCCTGGGCCAGCTTTTGTATCCTGGAGGCCGTCGGATTTTCGAGCGTCCTCGAAGCCGCTTCGACCACATCCGCAAGCATGACGAGCCCGGCTTCACGGGTCTGCGGCCGTGGACCGGGATATCTGAAATCTTCTATTTTTACAGCATCATCCCCCTTCTGCTTCCTTGCTTTTTCATAAAAATAGCTGATCAGGCTCTTCCCGTGATGCTGCTGGATAGTGTCAATAATGTCCTGTCCAAGTTTGTGCTGCCTGGCGATCTCGACACCGTTTTTTACATGGGCGATCAGTATCAGGCTCGACATCGAAGGCGCCAGCTTGTCATGGCGGTTGACCCCGTCAGTCTGATTCTCGATAAAATAGAGCGGTTTTTTAATCTTTCCGATATCGTGGTAGTATCCACACACCTTGGCAAGTAATGGGTTTGCACCGATTTCCGAAGCAGCGGCCTCTACCATGTTCCCCACGACCATGGAATGATGGTAGGTCCCGGGGGCTTCTATCATGAGTCGGCGCAAAATCGGGCGATCCAGATTGGCCAGCTCCAGCAGGGTAATATCGGTGGCATATCCAAAGGCGATCTCCATCAGCGGAGCCAGGCCGACCGTCGTGATCCCCGTCGCGACACCGCCGGCTAATGCAAAAGCGGCGCCCCACATCAGTTCCACCCCGGACATGTTACCCGCGTAGACTTCCGATGCCGTAGCCAGCACAATATTTAATAACCCCAGTTTCAGGCCTGCTTTTATGAAAACCTTGCGCTCACGGCAGTTCTGAACCCAGTAGGCCGCCAGGGCGCTGTTGAGCAAAAAGTAGATAAATATGTCGAAACGTCCGTGAAAAATGGTGGCGGCACAGAACGCTGTAATTATGGCAAAGGGTATGGCAATTTCAAGCCCCATGAACAGACAGAGGGTCATCGCCCCCGCGGCAAGCGGCACGCCGTAGAAGATGGCCCTTGCCGATATGGAAAACGGCGTTCCGGCGGCCAGCAATTCAGACAGGGATGCGGACATTTTTGCAGCGAATACAAAAAACAGCAGCATCGTGGCGATAAACAGCAGGTTTTTATTCACCGTCCCCGGAATTTTAGAAAGGCGCCCCTGATGAAGAACGTAGAGCCCCACCAGCAGGCACAGAATAATGATCGCCGCACCGACACTCTTGGCCAGCACAGCTTCGGTTTTGGTCTGCGCTTCGAATGCCTTGAGTTTCAGGAGCTGAATCTCCGATGCTCTTTCACCCTCACGCAACAGCATTTCGCCGGCCTTGATTTTGTAGAATATCGGTTGTACTGCGGATGCGGCCTTTTTTCTGCGTTCCCCGGTCTCATTCCTGTTCAGAATTATATTCGGGTTCATCAGACGCTGGACAACATCCACGATTAAATTTCTTAAGTTGTAGTTAACGTCTTTGAGAAGGGGTTGTCCGATGATACGAACCATTACCATCGACTGGTCCAGTCCGTAGAACTGTTTCAAGTTGACCACGGTACGCTCTGTTTTCCCATCGACCTGCCGCAGCCTGATTCCTCTTTCGGATTCTCGCAACAGCAGCTCTTTATCAGCAACAACACCGTTGTCGAGAATTTCAGACAGAATGTGGATGATGATATCCGATATGTCAGCGGAAAAGACCTCTTTTTCCAGGACCGCAAACGCCCCTTTGCTGAAGGTAATGCCCATGCTCTTTTCAAAAGCCGGTTTTTCGGCGACAACCAGATCATGCACGGTTCGTTTTTCGTCCCGACGGTCCTCGGTCGGTCCGGAAGCTTCAACCGCAGGCTCTTTTTCGCCGTCGCCAACCGGTGTCCCGACATCCGTTTTCGGTGTAGCATCCGCTGCGATAACACGACGCATATCGGTAAAGGCTTTGTTGACATGTTGGACAAGATGGGAGGAAAGCGCCGTGTCATGGTCATACACGGTAAGAATTTTTTCTACCGCCTGGGCCCTCTGGTTCTCGGTTGCCTTTTTGTCCTCGACCAGAAAATCCTTGGTTGCCTTGATATCTCTTTCAACGACATCCCCGGACATATATGAACGCTGGCTGATGATCAGGCTTGGGAAAAGGACAACGACGATAGCTGCGGTTACAACAGCCAGGAGAATCCACTTGAAATACTCTTCGAGGCCAAAAAAATGTTCTATGTTTTTTTTACGCTTGCCGTTTTTCATTGGTTCAGATTCCGTTTACTATGGTTGCATAAGCAACCCTGCTTCATATATCCCGGTTTTCCCGGGCTTGTCTTCTTTCTTCCAGTTCTTCATAGGCTTTAATGATCTCCTGAACCAGCCGGTGCCTGACGACATCTGTTTTAGAAAAAAACACAAATTGAATCCCTTCGATGTCCTGTAAAATATTTTTTGATTCTATGAGTCCCGACGCTTTGTTGGCGGGCAGGTCTATCTGAGTAATATCTCCGGTAATGACAGCCTTGGAACTAAAACCGATGCGTGTGAGAAACATCTTCATCTGTTCAGACGTGGTGTTCTGGGCTTCATCCAAGATAATGAAGGAATCGTTCAATGTTCGGCCACGCATAAACGCAATGGGGGCAACTTCTATGATGCCGCGCTGTAACAGGTTGGAGACTTTCTCGAAACGCATCATATCGTGCAACGCGTCATACAGGGGCCTGAGATAGGGGTCAATCTTTTCCGTCAGATCACCCGGCAGGAACCCCAGCGATTCACCGGCTTCGACCGCGGGACGCGTGAGGATAATGCGGTTCACGATCCCCTTTGACAATGCCGCCACGGCCATAGCCATGGCCAGGTAGGTTTTCCCCGTTCCCGCCGGCCCGATCCCGAACACGATGTCAAAGGATCGGATGGCATCGATGTAGGCTTTCTGGGCATGGCTTTTGGGCGTGATAGCGCGTTTTTTCGAAGTGACATAAACCGTATCCAGAAAAATATCCTTCAACCTGGCTTTGTGATCCCCGGACAGCACCCGGATAGCATAATCGACGTCGTTTTCATATACCGGGTAGCCTTCCTTCAACAACCCGTAAAGCTGTTTGAGTATGTTTCCGGCAAGGTCCGTGTGGATGTCTTCCCCCCGAACCGTCACGTTGGTCCCCCTGGCATTGATCTCGATATCCAGTGCTTCGGCCACCAGCTTCAGATGCCTGTTGTGTTCCCCGAAAAGCTGCCGGGCCCGTTCCATATCCGAAAAACTGAACCGGACCATGCCATCCGCTTCATTATGATTTCCTGTCTTTTCCACAAAATGCTCCGTTGCTCCCTAAGTGATTCAGGAGTAGGTGTTCCCTGCCCGCCCGATGCATCGGGAGATACAGCCAACCGCAGAATTGCATTACGGTGACGCCGATGTATCGGCCGGCGCCGGGCAGACGACTCTATCTACCATACCCTTTTAAAACTTTGCAAACGGCAATTGTGCACAGGGCTGGAAAAGAAAAACCCCTTGACGCGGTATACACCCTTTGTTAATTTGACGTTTTGGTTTAAGCTGTCATTAAAAATAAATACGTAATTGAGAATTGTCTCCAATAATGCTTTTTCCCGCCAGCGGCGGAAATACATAGTGGAAATAAAAGACCGCCATGACGATACTTGACGTTTTAATGATCGTAATTGTGGGATTCTGTTTGATCAGGGGCGTCTTTCGCGGACTGATCAAAGAGATCTCTTCGATTATCGGTGTTTTTGCGGGATATTATGCAGCATACACCTATTACACCCTTCTGGCAAAACTCCTATCCAAATGGCTCTCCGACACGGGCTATGTCAACATTCTCAGTTTTTTCATCATATTCAGCGTCGTCTTTCTGGCCATCAGCATACTGGGCGTCATTATCAAGTATCTATTAAGCATCTCCTTCCTCGGTTGGATCGACCGGATCTGCGGCGCCGGATTCGGACTGATAAAGGGTATTCTCATCGCCGCCATCCTGCTTGTTGTCCTGACCGCTTTTTTACCGAAGGGGCCGCCGGTGGTCAAAAAATCTTTCCTGGCACCCCACGTTGCCCATGTTTCCAAAGCCATGGCCAAGGTTGTTCCCCAGAACATGAAGCAGCAATTCAAAGTTAAAATCAAGGAACTGCAATCAATTTGGAAAAACAAATAAATCCGGAGAAAGCCCCCTTCAGCGAACTGATCCGATTGATCGAACGGCTGAGGGGCAGGGACGGCTGCCCCTGGGATCGAAAGCAGACCCCCCAATCCCTGGCGGTTTACCTGATTGAAGAGGCTTATGAGCTCGTGGAAGCGATTCAATCCGGAAACCCGGATGCCGTCCGCGAAGAGCTCGGCGATGTCGTTTTTATCCTTTTTTTCATAGCTGCGCTGTACCAGGAACGTGACCATTTCGATATTCTGGAAACCATTTTGGCGAACACCCGTAAAATGCGCAACCGGCATCCCCATGTGTTTGGCGATGCATCCGTAAATTCGGTGGAAGATGTTAGGCGTAACTGGAACAGGATAAAAGCCGCGGAAAAAAAAGACCGGGGCGATGACTCCCTGCTGGACTCCGTCCCCAAAAACCTGCCGGCCCTGATGCGCGCCTACCGCATATCCGAAAGGGCTGCCCGAACCGGCTTTGACTGGGATGATCTTGCAGGTGTCCTGAATAAAGCGGAAGAGGAGTGGCAGGAGCTGAAAGTCGAACTGGCCAAGGATGCCGAGACGTTCAACCCCCAAGACGTCGCCCTGGAATTTGGCGACGTGCTGTTCACACTCACCAACGTTGCCCGCTTCGCCGGCATACATCCGGAAACAGCCCTCTCAGCCGCTACCCGAAAATTTGAAAACCGTTTCGGTTATATGGAACGCATGTCGGCCGGCATGGGCAAAAGTTTTGAAAGTCTCGACTATGACGACATGCATGCGTTGTGGGAAAAGGCCAAGGAACGATCAGACAGAAAATTCTGACAACACGTAGATACCCGGGTCCAGAAAGCCCGGCACTGGGTTCTCCCTATAAGGGAGTGTTTATTTCATAACATGAAGTGACTAAAGTGAGCTAAAATGACCTAAAGTGCCTAAAGTTAAGGAATTCTACCTGTTCATATAATAGATAGAGCGAAGCGACTCATCAACTTTAGATCACTTATCACTTTAGATCACTCAACACTTCGGGTTATTTTTCCGGCAGAGCCTAAGGGCTCTGACCTGGCCCAAAGGACCCGTTATTCCATACGGGAATAAACCTTCCCCGTGGTAAGCCACAGGGAAGGTTCATTTAGTCGTCAAAATCACCTTCGGGCCCTTTGTCGCTGTCGATCAGGACGGCCTTTTCAGCAATTTTCGCCACTGTCCACTCGGCCTTGTCCTCTATGCCTTCGGCCTTGGGTCCCGGATCATGGCTCCCTGCTTCGAGAATTTCCTGTAAGGCGATATCCGCCGTATCGGTGGCGTTGAAAACATTCACCAACATATTGTAAACAAAATCTTCAACCCGTTTGGCCATTCTGGCTCTCACGGATTGTGGCTGGCCCAGGAGCCGGTTTTCAAAAGGCAGGTTCAGTTTCTTAAAATTCCCGCCGGACAATCCTTGCGCCTTTGCATGGGTGACCATTTCTGCCCACATTTCCGCGGTAACACCTTCCCCCTGAACCTTGATGAAACCGCCGTCCTGGTCAAGAATGGCGTTGCCGAAATCGTTGACCTCCAGCCCCCAGGATATCATCTGCAGCGCGGTGGCGACATTGGCCTTCGTCGTTCTTGTCCTGTCCGCGATTTCCCTGAGCCTGTCCGAATTGTTGCCGGAGGTTCCGTGCTGAGCCCCGGAAATCTTGTAGGGTGCCAGTTTGCTGTGGATTTCGGATGTCAGGTCGACCTGGATGCCCTGACCGCTGGCCTCGATACCGTGGGTGGTTCCGTTGTTCAAGGCAATCCAGTCAGGATAAATGTCGTGTGCATTCAAGCCCTGGATGAGAAACAGAGCTTCCTGGGGCGTTGAAAGACCTTGTTTTCCTTTAATTTCACCCACTTCAGTCTCAAGGCCTGCCCATTCCGGAATAAAAGGGTTCAGCTGCAGGTTGGCCAGCAGATTGTCCTCGTCGGGCAAGTGGGACGCATCCACGGCAATGGATGTCATTCCGGCTTCGAAGATCGTCGGTATTTCAATTTTGGCCCCTTCCACATCGGCCTTGCTTTTGATCCCGTAATGATCGGCATGAATGGCCACGGGAACCCTTATACCCAGTTCATTGCAGACGGCATCCACCTGGCGGGCGATGTTCCAGTAATTAACCGCACAGTAGGCAGCCGCACCGCCCTCCGACCGTGCAATTTCTATTATCAAACAAGAATTTGCGCGTTGTGCCGCCCGTAAGGCCCCACGGATCACCAGGTGGTTCCTGCCGTTGGCGGCCATGGCGATGGCCTTTCCTTTCGCCAGCATGGCCCGGTCTATATATTTCCCGCTCACGATCAGCGCTTTTGAGTTGGGGAAGAGCCTGACGATGTTGGGGGGCCGCCCGACCTTGAGGGCTTTGTCGAAATCCTGTGATGCTGGTGCACTGTTCGTTGCCATATTCTGACCTCCTTGATATTAAACCACTGTTTCAATCCGGAAGAATATAACACCTGCCCTGATTGTCAATCCTTCATTAGAAACAATCACACGAATATTTCAACAAAAGCGCATGCTTCGGTGGTCATAATCGGACATAAAATTTTATTGGAATTGTTTGACAATTTTGCACAGTGATGACAATTTACCCTATCGTTGCAAAAGCCGGAGGGCTTCAGAGCCAAGGCGTCTGAGGGTGAAGTCGTAGTATTTTACTTCGAACCGTACGGCAACACGGATAACGGTGGAACAGAATATCGCATGAAGCTCAAAAACATCATTATCTTTCTGGCCCTTGCGATCATTTTCTGGGGTTGTGCCCAGAAACAGGTACCGCTGACCATACTCACCCCCGCGCAACCGCCGGAGATTGAACTACCTTCCGGCGACACCCTCTTTTCAGAAGCCGAAGCGTTGTACCTGGACGAAGCCCTCGATGAAGCCTTGCGTAAATACACGGTCTATATTGACCTGTACCCGGATGCCCCCCTTGTGGACGCGGCCCTATACAAAACAGGTCTGATTCACACCTGCAAAGAAGATTTTGAAAATGCGGAATTCACCTACACCAAACTCATTGCAGCGTTCCCTGACAGCCCCCTTGCCCTCGAAGCGATGATCGAGATGCTGGACATCTATAACCGGCAGGAAAGGTATGCGGACACCATCCGTTTTTCATTCGATATTCCTGAAGAAAATCTTGTCGACAGCCAGCTCTTCCGAAAATACAATCTGCTCGGCGATGCCTACATGGGGGTGAATGCCCCGGGTGATGCCTTGTATTTTTACAGCACCATCTACCACCAGGCAGGTGAATACGAAAAAGAACGGATGCTGGAAAAGATGAAATACGTGCTGGCACTGCTCAACGAGGTGCACCTTGGCCGGCTTCTGTCCAGGGTCGATGATCCCGAAATCCGGGGATACCTGCTATATCATTTTGGGCTTACCAGTGTGGAACAGGGCAAAACCGAAGACGGCCTTGGCGCGCTTACGGAACTCACTGAAAAACTACCCGAACACGAAATGGCCCCGCCGGCACAGGAACTGCTCGATGAAATTTTCAGCAAAGCCATCAACAGCCCTTTTACGGTAGGATGCCTCCTGCCGTTGAGCGGGCGGTACAAAGCCTATGGGATAAAAGCCCTGCGAGGAATCGAACTGGCCTATCATCAGCACGTGTCGGCCGGCGGCAGGCCCGGTATCCGGCTGATTGTGAAGGACACGCAGGCCGATCCGTTCAGGACCGTAACCGCCGTCCAGGAACTGGACCATGAAAATGTCGCCGCTATCATCGGCCCCATGGTCATGTCGGAATCGGCGGCTCTCGAAGCCCAGGCCCGCGGCATTCCGATCATAACCTTTACCCAGAAAGACAACATCACCGCAGTCGGCAATTTTATTTTCAGGAATTTCATCACCCCAAGGATGCAGGCCCGAACCCTGGCCTCTTATGCCACCATAGCCCTGGGCGTCAGACGGTTCGCCATACTCTACCCGGATGAACGCTACGGGACCACTTACATGAACCTGTTCTGGGACGAAATCGATTCACTGGGAGGTAAGATCGTCGCCATCGAATCCTATGACCCGGAACAAACCGATTTTGCCGTGCCCATAAAAAAATTGGTCGGGCTTTATCACACGATCCCGGAGTATCTCAAGGTTCATTTTGAAATAATCCCCGAAGCGGAAGCACCGTGGCTGGATGTATTCAACCCTCGTACGATGATACCCTATTTCCCCAATGATTTGAAGGCCGTGGACGTTCTTTATAAAACATTGCCGGATAGCCCCCCCGGCCCGGTTGCAACCATCGAAGACCGGGGCAGGAGCGACAGGGAAGAAGAACCTCAGCCCATAGTCGATTTCCAGGCAGTGTTCATACCAGACGCTCCCCGTAAGGCCGGCTTGATCATCCCGCAGCTGGCCTACCACGACGTGGACGATGTCTACCTGTTGGGCACCAACCTGTGGCACTCCAAAACCCTGATTGAGATGTCCCGCCAGTATGTCCAGAATGCGGTCATAACCGAAGGGTTTTCAACGGACATCAGCCTCAAACGCGTAAAACGCTTTGTCGGTACTTTCGAAAATGCCTTTGGGGAGGAGCCTGGATTTATCGAAGCGGTCACCTACGATTCCGCCCGGCTGATCTTTGGTACGCTCGGAGAACCCGGAATCCGTTTTAAAG
>JAFDAT010000479.1 GCA_019313725.1 Deltaproteobacteria bacterium | reverse complement strand
TCTTTAATAAATGCGATAACCGATAAGAATAATTACAAATATTGGCAATCCCAGCCTATCGCGAAAATGACTTGTCATTTCAACAGGATAGGACTACTCACAGCATAATTGGAGGTATCTGCATTTTTGGAAGCGAACTTATTTTTATAGATTCGTATCATACCCTACAAATTGTCGTTTAAGATAAGAAATGATAGAAACCTAATCTAATGCCTTTTTCGGAGAATGTTCGGGTATACCCACCTTGCGCAGTGCGTCGAGATGACGATCCAGGTCGGCTGGATTTCTATAGGAATAAATTTGTTGCTCCAATTCCAAGGACCATTCGGGGTGAATTTTTAGGCCTTCTGCCACATGATACCGGGCTTCTTTCTCCCGACCAGACATACTGTAACCGATAGCGAGCCAGGCATGCGCCGCAAAAACCCAATCTGGGAATTTATCTTTTTGGCCACGTTCAAGAAGTTGCTGGTTCACTAAAATCGCCTCCTCATAGCGGCCTGCCATGGTGAGGGCTTCCCCAAGATTGCTCAAATACCAGATATCGTAGTAAGGACTAAGACGCATTGCCCTCTTCATCACATCAGCGGCCTCTTCAAACCTTCCGGCACTGTATAAAGCCCATGCAAAATTTGCATGGAGTACAGAATTGTTGGGACTGATGGCGATGCTCTTTTCTGCTTCGACGATAGCCTTCTCATACTGATTTTGCAATACATAGATTAAGCTAAACAAAGAATGTACTTCGGCCTGTGTCTCATCCAATTTTTTGGCTTTATTACCGAGTTCGATAGCCTTTTCGATTGACTCTTCGGGAGACTCACTCCAACCCAACCATGCTTCATTATAATAAGTAAAACCAAGTTGAATCCAGGCAGTTGCGTACGTTGGGTCAAGTTCTATCGCACGCTCAAATAGCTCCCGAGCCCTATCGTTATCCTCTTTTTCATGGCTTGAAATATAAAGGTTGTAACCTTTGACTGTAAGGGCCCAAGCCTCAAAATTGTCTGTGGCACTATGCCGTATGTGGGCCCGTTCTCCTTCGGTTAGTTCAACCTGAAGTGACATCACAATTTTGCGTGTGATCTCATCCATTAGGGCAAAAAAGTCTGTCATCTTTCTTTCGTACTGCTCAGCCCAAAGGTGATGCCCGGAAGTGGTATCAATCAGCTGTGCAGTGACTCGTATCTTCTCGTCAGACTTCATAAGGCTACCTTCCAGAACATACTTAACACCTAAATCTTCTCCCACTTGCTTGATCTCTGTAGGTTTACCTTTGTAAGCGAACGTCGAGTTGCGAGAAATGACAAACATTTCCGATATTATGGACAGTGCAGTTATAATGTTTTCGGTGATACCGTCAGCAATGTACTCTTGCTGAGGATCTCCACTCATATTTGTGAAAGGAAGGACGGCAATTGAAGGCTTCTCCGGCAACGGGAACGCCATTTTTTCCACAGAAGCAGGTTCAACTTTTTTTGATTGCTGAAGATAGATATTCCAGCCAATCAATCCCCCAGCGACAATCAACAGGGCAATTATTGCAGCCATCGCCGTTTTGCGTGAAAATCTGCCCAAAAACCTTTTCTCACCAATCACTTTGCCAGCAGCATCAGGTTTCATCAAGACCCGATAAGCACCTACCGGCTTGGGTATATTTTTAACTGATTGTTCCCCCAGATATTCATATCCCAGCGGAAGCTTTGTTTCAATTTGGTCGAAAGCCGTCTTTGAAACACATATACCAGCAGGGTCTGCCAGTGCCTCCAGTCGGGCCGCAATGTTGACTCCATCACCATAGATACGGTCTTCTTCATCAATAACATCCCCGAGGTTGATACCAATGCGGAACTCCATTCTACGGTTCTCAGCCAGCTCTGCGTTGCACGTCTGAAATTCATTCTGCACTGCCACAGCACATTGCACAGCATCGACCACGCTGGAAAATTCCGCAAGCAAGTTATCTCCAGGAGAATCCACTACACGGCCCCGGTGCTGTTTGATCAGAGTTGCCATGATTTTACGGTAGGAAGCTATAGTTTTTACGGTTGCCGTCTCATCTTCTGCCATAATGCAGATTCCGGCTTAAACCTGCCACCCATTCCGGTTAAAACCTGCCACTAATTCTGGGCGAAACCTGCCACCCATTCCGGTGGAAAGCTTACCACTTTTCAGGCCATTTCCGGAATGGTTAGAAATCATCCTTTTCCCTTCAAAATCAGATAAGGTCTCCTCCAAATCAATATTTAATGGAGAGGAGATTTTAATGGCGCGGAAAAGGATTAATATGAAAAAGATTCGAGAGATTATACGTTTCAAGAAGACCAACGACATGAGCGACCGGAAGATAGCACGGGCACTTAATATTTCCAGGCCTGTTGTTGGACAGTACATCAGGGACTTCAACGCGACCGGCCTGACCTATGAAGAGATTAAGGACATGCCGGACAGCCATGAAGAGATCTCAGAGCTGTTTCCCTATTTAATAACTGAACTCAAAAGGACCGGTGTGACTCTGATGATCCTGTGGAAGGAGTATCAGAAGAAGCATCCTGACGGCTACAGTTACTCGCAGTTTTGTTATCACTTTCAGGTATGGCGAAATGCCTCAAAAGTAACGATGCATATTGAACACAAGGCCGGCGACAAGATGTTTGTTGATTATGCCGGCGATAGGCTCGCGATCGTGGATCGCAAAACCAATAAAGAGAAGCTGGTAGAGGTATTTGTAGCCATTCTGGGAGCCAGTCAGTTGACCTATGCAGAGGCGTCAATGAGCCAGAAGTCCGAGGACTGGATCCGATCCAATGAACGTGCATTCATATATTTTGGCGGCGTCACCCAGGCCATTGTTCCTGACAATCTCAAATCCGGAGTGACGAAGATCAACAGATATGAGCCGGGAATCAACTTGATGTTTGATGACTTTGCAGAGCACTATGACACGGTTATCCTTCCAGCACGTGTTGGTCGTCCTAAGGATAAGGCGCTTGTAGAAAATGCAGTAGCTCTCGTCTACCAGCGGATATATGCACCGCTAAGGAACAGGATATTTCGTTCACTGGTGGAACTCAACGAGGCCATATCTGATCTTCTGGATCAACATAACACTATACCATTTCAGCGTTTGAAAATCTCCAGAAGACAACTGTTTGAGAAGATCGAGGAACCGATTCTCAAGCCCCTGCCAAGGGAGCGACATGCCATCAAACAGTCCAAGGAACTCACGGTGCAATTCAACTACCATATCGAATTGCGTGAAGATAGGCATTATTACAGTGTACCTTGGCAACTCAAGGGCAAGCGGGTGCGGGCTGTGTATGATGACAGGAATGTAGCAATATACTACGACAACGTCCGGATCATTCAGTACAAAAGAGATCGCAGTCCCAATGGATATACCACGCTGCACATCCACATGCCGTCCCAACATCGGTTTTATGCCCAGTGGAGTCCTGAGCGTTTTACCAGATGGGCGCAGTCCATAGGAGACGATGTTGCCGAGATGATACGGATCGTTCTCAAAAGTAGAAAACATCCGGAGCAGGCATTTAAGACCTGCATGGGCATTCTCAATCTTGTAAAAAAGCATGAGCCTGACAGACTGAACAAGGCATGTGCCCGAGCACTTGAGTTCAGGTTTTATTCCTACAAACGCATCAAGAGTATCCTCGATAAAGGCCTGGAAGAAGAGCCGTTGACTGAATCAAAAGAGCTGAAGGTCTCTTCCCATGAAAACATTCGCGGCAGCCAATACTATCGATAAGAAGGAGAATCCAATGAATAGCAACCAAGCTAGCTTGCAGAAACTTGAGAAGATGAAATTCTACGGTATG
>JAFDAT010000117.1 GCA_019313725.1 Deltaproteobacteria bacterium | reverse complement strand
TTCTATCTTTTTTATAAATGGCAGAGCGTAGCGATTCATCAACTTTAGATCACTTATAATTTTAGATCACTTGACACTTTAAATTATTTTTTTGGCAGAGCCTAATGGCTCTGATCCCCGCAAAGCGGGATCTACGACGGTCCCAAAGGACAAGGTTTTTAATGCTGGAATAAAACAGTAGGGCACCAACACAGAAACCGGGGGCAAAGAGACGGCATTGCATTACAGACCAGAAAACCTGCCACCCATAAAAAACGAATCACGAAAGGAAATTCAGCATGACACCATCTTACGACACCGTCATTATCGGGGCGGGCATTTCAGGAGCGGCCATCGCATTTGAGCTCTCAAAAAGAGGGTACCGGACCATCAATGTAGACCGGCTGGAAGCAGCCGGTAGAGGTTCCACCAGTAACACCTGCGCCATCATCCGGACCCACTACTCCACCCTGGAAGGAACTGCGATTGCCTATGACAGCTATTTTTCCTGGAAAGGGTGGCAAGATTACCTCGAGACGGTCGACAATGACGGCCTGGCCAGATTCTACCAGACCGGGCTGCTCAACATCTATCCCGAGGGGCATGATCCGAGCAACCACTTGAACCTGCACGACACATTGGGTATACCCTATGAAATCTGGAACACTCACAAACTGCTTGAAAAAATGCCGCATTTTACGGATGACTCTTTTCATCCCCCCAAGAGGCCGGAAGACCCGTCCTTTTATGCCGAGTCCGAGCAAAAAATCAGTGACACCGTTGTTTACTACCCCAACGATGGATACATCAACGACCCGGTTCTATCGGTTCACAATCTTCAGCGGGCCGCGGAATCAAAAGGTGCCGACTTCAGGTTCAATGCAAAAGTTGTCGGGATCAGAAAAGAAAGAGACCGCGCAGCCGGGGTAACCCTCGAAAATGGCGACACCATCGATGCCGCCGTTGTCGTCAATGCAGCCGGACCCCACTCCGCCGTTATCAACCACATGGCAGGTGTAGCCCAAAAAATGAAAATGAAAACCCGGCCGCTGCGTCATGAGGTGCACTTCGTGCCCTCCCCGGGTGAATTCAGTTACGAAAAAAACGGTCTGGTGGTGGGAGATGCAGACCTGGGCGGGTACCACCGGCCCGAGACCGGCAACCTGATCCTGGTGGGCAGTGAAGATCCACTCTGCGATGAAAGGGAGTGGGTCGCAGACCCGGATTGTTTCAACCGCGAGGTAACCCGGGCCCAGTACCAGGCCCAGACCTACCGCCTGGCCCGACGCATCCCCGGTCTACGCATTCCGAATACTCCCAGGGGCATCGTCGACCTGTACGATGTGACCGACGACTGGATTCCCATTTATGACCGCTCCGACCTTGCCGGGTTTTATCTGGCCATCGGTACCAGCGGCAATCAGTACAAAAACGGACCGGCCATCGGTATTATTCTGTCCCACATTATCGATGCCTGTGAAAACGGCCACGATCATGACCGCCGCCCGGTGGAAGTGAAACTGCCCAACATCGACTTTGCCCTGGACACCGGCATTTTCTCCCGCAACCGGGATATCATCGCCGGAAGTTCGTTCTCCGTGCTGGGATAATCGGCACCGGCGGGTATCCGAAGGGCTTAACCTGGTCCTCTGGACCCGGGTATCTACGCCAACGATGGGGTTTACCCATTGCCCTGGCATGCCATGCAGATGCCACCCATCCTTGGGGTTGATTATCGTTTTGCGGATGCATATCATGAACATATTGCCTGTGTCCATTTCAATAGGGAGAAAAAGATCATGGTTAAACCGATATACCTGGATTACAACGGCACTACACCCCACGACCCGGAAGTGATCGAAGCCATAAGGCCTTTTCTGGAAGGGGCGTTCGGCAATCCCTCCAGCGCACACTGGTACGGGATTCAGCCAAAAAAAGCAGTGGAAACCGCACGCCGGCAAGTGGCTGGAATGCTGAACTGCAGCGCCGGGGAAATAATTTTTACCAGCGGCGGCACCGAATCCAACAACCACGCCATCCGGGGCATGGCCCGGTGGTTGCAGGACAAGGGCAACCATATCATCACCAGCAGTTTCGAGCATCCGGCCGTGTTCGAAGTATGCGGCTACCTGGCACGCAACGGCTTCGAGATCACCTATCTGCCGGTCGGCGAAGAGGGACTGGTGGACCCGGCCGATGTGGCAAAAGCCATCCGCCCGAGCACCATCCTGATTTCCATCATGCATGCCAACAACGAGGTCGGAACCGTGCAACCGCTTAAGGCCATCAGCCACATTGCCCGCAAACAGGGCATTGCCCTGCATACCGACGCCGCTCAATCCGTCGGGAAAATCCCCGCCGATGTGCGGCAGCTGGGCGTGGACCTGCTCTCGATAGCCGGCCAGAAGGTATACGCACCCAAGGGTGTCGGTGCGCTTTATGTAAGATCGTTGCTGGAACCGGAAAACTTCTGCCATGGTGCCGGGCAGGAAACAGGACGGCGGGCCGGCACCGAAAACATCATGGGGATCGTGGGGCTGGGCAAAGCCTGTGAATTAGCGCAGCGGGACCTGGAAAAGAATATGGCCCACATGAAATTTCTGCGCGACAGACTGCATCAGGGCCTTCAAAGATCTGGAGGCCAACCGCATCCTGGAAGAAATCGGCCTCGAGGTGGCGGCTTCCGCCGGCGCGGCCTGCCATGCCGACACGGTGGAGCTGTCTCACGTTCTGATAGCCATGGGCCTTCCGGTAGCGTGGGCCAAAGGCACAATCCGTTTCAGTGTCGGCAGGATGACAACCGTTGCGGAAATAGACAAGGCCATCCGTGTGGTGGCAGATGCGGTAGCCCGGCTAAAACCGGTTTAATGAAAAAACGTTTTACGTGTTATGATTTACGTAAACACCCTTCGGGCATTAGCCCTTGGCTTTGAACATTTGATTTCGGCATTTGTTTAGAGCACTATCATTTTGTTTTGGATGTTTGGGTATTTGTATTTTGGATTTGTTTAGCGTTTGGAAGCTTAGCATTTAGCGCTTTTACCGGCGCTCTTTCGAGCGATTTTCTGATATTGCCCCTGGCCAGCTGAAGAACCCGCACGGCAAGCGCCAGGCCGCCTAAAATACTGATGACCAGGCTGATCAGCATGGCCGTCTGTCCTGCCGGTCGAAACATGGCCCCGGTGACCATAAATGCCGCCAGCATGACGCCCATGACCCAGAACCCGAAAACTGCCAGACACCTTAAGCCTGTCCGCCGGTAGTAGTCCCGGTGTTCGGCACGCGACATCTGTGCCCACTCTTTACGTCCGGTAACATAATCTTTGCCGCAATGCGGGCATTTTTCGTTCTCGGGGCCGAGAGTGTTCCTGGAGAACAACCCCGACCGCCACTCGATTTCAGCCTCGCAGTGCGGGCAATATTCAGAAATAAATGTCTGGATGATGAATCCTTTCAAACAAACCGCGGGATTTTTTTACGCAAAGCCTTCGTTTCATTCAGCCATAATCAGAACATCTATTCAAGCAGTTTCTGCAGGAAGGTTCCCCGGGTTTGTTTGACACGCCAGCCACCAGTGCATAGCTTTGCTGCTATGAGCACAGACAATGGATTGACAACGAAACCGATTCCCGGGCTGATTGCCCAGCTGGCTATCCCCGCCAGCATCGGCATGTTTTTCAACACCATGTACAACGTGGTGGACACCTACTTCAGCGGCCTCATATCCACCGAAGCCATTGCGGCACTGTCACTCTCCTTTCCGGTGTTTTTCATCATCCTGGCCATCGGGTTCGGCATCAGCACCGGCACCACAGCCTTGATCGCCAATGCGCTGGGCGCCGGCGACGAGATCGAAGCCCGCCTCTACGCGGTGCAGTCGATTTCGTTCACCGTTATCCTCTCCATGCTCCTGATGCTTTTGGGCCTTTTTTCAGCGCCCTTTCTGTTCGGGATTCTGGGGGCCCAGGGCACTTATCTGGCAATTTCGCTGTCCTACATTAACATCATCTTCTACGGCCTGGTGTTTTTCTCTCTGACCTATGTCCTGAATGCTATTCTTACCGCCCAGGGCGACACCAAACCCTTTCGCAACGTGTTGATCATCGGTTTTTTTCTCAATCTGATCCTGGACCCCTGGTTCATTTACGGCGGGTTGGGCATGCCGGCCCTGGGCCTTCCCGGAGTGGCCTGGGCAACCATACTCATTCAATTGTTCAGCACCCTGTTCATGGGTCTGCGCGTGCTAAAGTCCGACCTGATCTGCCAGGACTGCTGGGGCATGTTCGTGCCGCGTCGCCGTTTCTTTCTGGATATCGCCCGGCAGGGATTTCCGGCCAGTTTGAATACCATGACCATCGCCATCGGCATTTTTATCATCACCTGGTTCCTCAGCAGATACGGCCAGACTGCCGTAGCCGCTTACGGCATTGCCACCCGGGTGGATCAGATCGCCATTTTACCCATCATGGGGTTGACCACCGCCACCCTGACACTGGTGGGCCAGAACAACGGTGCCGCACTATACCAGCGCTGCCGTGAAGCCTATCACAAAGCCTTGCTGTACGGTATCATAGTCACCACGGTAAGCATGATCATCGTTTTCTGCGCCCCCCGGGCCATCATGCAGATCTTTACCCAAGACCAGGCAGTTCTGGACATCGGCGCCTTTTATTTAAGAATATCGGCCTTCATTTACTGGGCCTACATAATCCTGTTTGTTTCGGTGGCCGCCCTGCAGGGGTTAAAGCGGCCCCTGTACGCCATCTGGATCGGCCTTTACCGGCAGATTGTCGCCCCGGCCGTGGCTTTTTACCTGCTGGCCAGTTTTTTGGGAATGGGACTTCCCGGCATCTGGTGGGGAATTTTTCTAGTCACCTGGTCCGCGACGATTTTCACCCTGTATTATGTCCGGCGAACCATGAATAAAATGTTTCTACCCAATTGAGCGTTTCAAATCCTGTGTATCCTGTCAAAAAAATATTGCGAAAATCATTCTCTCACGATGCCTGCACAAACAGCCCTTTGTCTTCTTCAATCGCGTAAAGCTTGTCGATCATGAACTCAACATACTTTTCACATTTTTCCTTCCAGATACCGGATTCCAGAAAATTCTGGTATTCACCTGGTTTGGAGAAATCCATGTCGATAAGCCCCCGGCAGGTGATATCGCCGAAATGCTGATTGAATTCACTGACGATCTTCGCCGAAAATGCGCGTATGGCATGGCGGGCCTGCTTGGCGCGCTCTTTATCGCTCAGCGGGACGCGGTGTCGCAGGCTCAAACAAACAGCAGTTGCAGACACCACTCCGCAGGGTGCGTTCTGAAACCCGCCGATGCCTCCCAGAAACGGGATGCCGGTCCACAGAAAATCTTCATTCTCCAGTTCATACGCTTCCCACATAACTTGCAGGATGGAAGGCCCTCAGTGATAGCCCTGCTGCATGAGTTCCTTGGCGCGTTCCTTGGCCGCTTCAACTGACATTTTCATCTGCATGCTTTTTTTCCTCCACGACAATAGGGTTGGTTTAAAATTCTTATACTGCCGCATCATGGAATATCAAAAGTGGGCGCGGAGTCAAGTGCCAGAATCAAGTGATTGGTCAACAATCAAAATTTAAGCTTGTAAACCCCAGACCATTCCCTTAAGACAAACCACGCTAAAAATTCTTTTCGCACCGGGTTTCGGTTTTAACGCCAACGGTGTAAAAATCGGAGGGGTTCAGAATCACGGTGTCAAGGGTGAAGCCATAAGGATACCAACGATTGAACACTCCAACTTCAGATGCCGGCACTGACCGACCGCCGGCCTTTTTTTATGGATAATGGTTTCGGATAAAGGTGCCCAGTTCCTTGACCGCATTTTTAGCTTCAGGCATGAGCTTTGCCAGCACATGCCACACATGCCACATGCCGTCGAATACTTTTAGGGTTGTATCAACACCTGCTTTTTGGGCCGCGTTGGCCAGGCGATTTGAATCATCGAGCAATATTTCATCAGAACCAACCTGAATAAGCATGGGGAGATGCAGGCAATGGCGGCAGGGAGCGGATCACCGCTGTCACGCAGTGAAGTGGCGGTGGCAACCGATAGGCCGCCACCGGCTGAATCTCCGGCAATAGCGATATTTTCGCATGAAAAACCGTTATCAAGCAACCAGCGATATGCTGAAACGGCATCTTCCAGCGCGGCCGGGAACAAGTGTTCGGGAGCCAGGCGGTAGTCCGGAAGCAACACCCCGGCATTGCTGGCCATTGAAATATCTGCGCCTAACGACCGATGCGTATCGGGTGAACAGATATTGTATCCGCCGCCATGGAGATATAGAATTGCCCGGTCCGGCCTGGGTTTATTTGAGCATACCCACCTGGCAGACATGCCGTTCAATCTTATTTTTTCGACATCTGTTCCAGCTGGAAGCCATGCCAGTTTCGCTAAACGTTCCGTCACCCTGCGCATATCGCCAAGGGTCGTACCGGGTTTAAGCCTTGCCGCCACTAAATATTTTATCACCATACGGCAAATCCGGCTGCGATAACTCGGCATGCTGTATTACCCTCGTTTTATTTCACAAAATTACTACCCGTTTTACATGGTCCACGATCTCTTCCGGGTCGTCCATGATCTGGAAAATGTCCATATCCTTTTCCGAAGCCAGATTTTCCGTCAGTATACGCGCTTCGATCCACTCCTTGAGCCCGGCCCAGTGCTCGCTGCCCACCAGGATCACCGGCAGGGGTTTGATTCTGTGGGTCTGGATCAGCGTGATCACCTCGAAGAGCTCATCAAGGGTGCCGAAGCCGCCGGCCATGGCTATATAGGCCGCGGCATACTTGATGAACATCACCTTGCGGATAAAAAAATAGTTAAACTCCACCTTCACGTTGGCATATGGGTTCGGTTTTTGTTCGAACGGCAGGCGGATATTCAGACCGGCTGATTTTCCGCCGGCCTCCGAGGCACCCTTGTTGGCTGCTTCCATGACGCCCCCTCCGCCGCCGGTGATGACGGCAAAGTTATTTTGTGCAAACAGAGCCGCGATCTCTTCTGTTTTTTTGTACACCGGGTTGTCCGGCTGCATGCGGGCCGAGCCGAAAATGCTCACCGCCGGTCCCAAGTCATGCAGGTTTTCAACCCCTTCCACAAATTCGCCCATAATTTTGAACAGGCGCCAGGATTCCCCCAGTTTAAAATCATCGATGACAAATTGTCTTTCCATTCCAGCTCCAATTCATTAGAAACAAGCCATGATTCAATTTTCCGCATCGGTTCCCCAATACCGAATATTAAATATCAATCTGTGCATATCGTCGTTTCTAATGTGTGTAAAAAGGTGAGAATTGAAACGTTGGGAAACATCCAATCTTCTTACGTTCTCAAGTTCTTACCTTCTTTTTATTGGTTTTCCGTGTGATTGGCAAAACCTGTGGTAAAATTCACTGCCTGACATACAGCCAAGCGTATCAAACCCGTCACCCCTTGCCCTCAAACCCGATGGTCACCTCCCCGTGATCCACGATGACGGGAACCTTCCGACCCCCTTTTGAATATTTCAGCATGCTGTCCATCTGGTTGGGATCGGACACGACATTTACATAGGTGAAGGCCTTGCCCTGTTTTTCATATGCTTCACGAGCAGAGATGGTATAGGGTCAGGTGTCCTTGCCGAATATCAGAATCTCTTCAGACATGATGTTTCTCCATTAACAGGTTTTTTGCCGATTTTATCCTAATTTCGAGTGTGATTTCAACAAATTAAATAGAGCGATCTTTTTTACCAGCAAATGCACAGGTTGTCAACGATGACAAAAGCGCTACGTCAGCGTTGCCGCTGGTCGCTCTTTTGAACGATTGACAATGGTAACCGGCATTGTTAAAAAAACCAGGTGGATTGCATTGAAATATTCTATTTCTGATATATTATCATCTATAACCTGTGCGGATTGAATATTTCCAAAGACAAGAAAATGAACCAGCAGATGTCGCGGAGCGTGATGATCGTAAACGAACTGGGGCTGCATGCAAGGTCAGCGGCGAAAATTGCCCAACTGGCCCAACAGGCCAGTGCGGACGTCTGGCTGGAAAAAGACGGGGAACGGGTCGATGCCACGAGTATTATCGACCTGATTGGCCTGATCTGCCCGCAGGGTACGGAAGTCTCGGTGATCATCAGCGAGAAAAATGACGTAAACATATTAAATGAATTGGTTGAGCTGATGGCGGACGGTTTTGGAGAGTAAACAGGCATGAGTACAGAGGGAGAACACAAAGAGATCATTCTGAACGGAATCAGCGCTTCGCCGGGGATCTGTATCGGCAAGGCATACCTGGTTGACCGTGAAGGCGTCGATGTTATCAAACGCTATCACATCGATGCCGATGACCTTCAAAACGAGGTCACACGCTTCAAGGTTGCCGTAAAGCAGGCCAAGGATGAGCTGCATGCCATTATCAAGGAGACGTCCGAAGACCTTCAGCAGCATGCCGACATTCTCGAAACCCAGGTGGTGGTGCTCGAAGACAAAATGCTCTACGGCCGGACCATCGAAACCATTGAAAAAGAGCAGATCAATGCGGAGTGGGCCCTCAAGAAAGTCGTGTCCAAGGTCAAATCCATGTTCCAGGATATCACCGACGCCTACTTAAAAGACCGGACCACGGATATCGAGCATGTGTCCGACCGCATTATGCGGCATCTGGTGGGGGCGGAGCCGGTCAATATCGCCGAAATCGACAAGCGCGTAATCCTGATTGCCCATGACCTCTCACCGGCCCAGACCAGCCAGATCAATCTCGAGCGCATCATGGGGTTTGTCACCGTGCTCGGCGGGGTGACCTCCCACACCAGCATCATTGCCAGGAGCCTGGGCATCCCCGCGGTACAGGGGATTGAAAATGCCTCCCGGCTGATTCAGAATGACGATATTATCATTGTGGATGGGTCGAGGGGCAACGTGTTCATCAACCCCTCCGAACCGACGCTGGTGGATTACATGGAACGGCAGGAACGCTTCGAATCATTCCAGGCCGGCATTGCCAGAAGCAGCCACCAGCCGGCCAAAACGACGGATGGCCATCGGGTCAAGGTGATGGGCAATATCGAGCAGCCCGAGCAGGTGGTGGCGGTCATGGATAACGGCGGCGAAGGTGTCGGCCTCTTTCGAACCGAGTTTCAATACCTCTCCAGCCCCCAGTTTCCCGGAGAAGACGAGCTGTTCGAAAAATACAAGGAAGTCGTCGATGTCATGCCGAACGGGCCGGTAACCATCCGGACCCTCGACATCAATGGCGACAAGGCGTTTGTCCGCAATTCAGGGGTGGCCGAAAGCAACCCGGCCCTGGGTTTACGGGCCATCCGTTACTGTCTCAAACGACCCGATGTTTTTAAAACCCAGCTGCGGGCTATTTTAAGGGCAGCTGTTTTCGGTGAGGTGCGGCTCCTTTTGCCCATGCTGGCAACCTTGGACGAACTGATGATCGCCAAGAGCTTGCTCGAGGATGCCATTCAATCCTTAGAGGATGAGGACCAGGAGTACAACCGCAATATCGACCTGGGCGTCATGATCGAAGTGCCGTCACTGGCCGTGATGGCTGATGTTATTGCCCGGGAGGTGGACTTTTTCAGCATCGGCACCAACGACCTGATCCAGTATTCCATGGCCGTGGACAGGGGGAACCGGGAGGTGGCGTATCTCTACAACCCGCTGCACCCGGCCATTCTGCGCATACTCAAGTTCGTTTCAGATGCAGCTAAGCAGGAAGGCATCAAGCTGTTCATGTGCGGTGAAATGGCGGGCGACCCCTTCAGTCTGCCGGTGCTGCTTGGGCTGGGGATCGATGAATTGAGCATGACCCCCCAGTCCATACCCGTGCTGAAAAACATGATCCGCTCCATCAGTATGGCGGATGCGCGAACGTTCATGCAGGAAATCCTGAAACAGACCAGCGCCAGGGCAGTAACCGAACTGATTCAGAGTAATTACGGGGGAATCATCTCGGAAACCATTTTCCCCGAATAACAGCGCGTGCCGCGCTGTTATGGAACGCAACTGCGTTGCTAACAACCAAACTGCTGCCAATGTAGTCCAGAGCTTCACAGGCTGACTCACAAACAGCTTTGGCAGGGATAAACCCCTGCGCTACATGTCCGTACATGTTGTCGGCTAAAATAATATATGAACAACCAGAGTGTTGCCAATGTAGGCCAGGGCTTCAGCCCTGTTTAAAAAGATACATTCACCGCAGAGAGTGAAGGACTTGAAAAGGTGAGACTGTTCCAGGTTTCCTTTGTTCTCAATAGAAAAAATAAATATTACTATCTCTGCAATCTCCGCATTTCGAGCAAAACGGGTGGTGAATATTTTTTAATTGGAGACATGCGAGGTAGAAGGCGAGAGGAAAATCTTTTAATGACCGAGGGGCATAAAAAAATAATCTCCGAAAATCGCAAGGCCCGGCACGACTATTTCATCGAGGATACCTACGAGGCCGGCCTGGTCCTGAAGGGTACGGAAGTGAAATCCCTGCGCCTGGGAAGGGCAAATCTCAAGGATTCCTATGGCAAGATCACCAACGGTGAGGTATTCGTACACCAGATTCATATCGGGGCGTACCCGTTCGCCTATTATGACAACCACAACCCTTTAAGGGTTCGCAAACTTCTGCTGAACAAGAGAGAGATAAAAAAACTTTACGGCAAAGTGAACGAAAAGGGTTTTTCCATGGTGCCGCTGCGCATGTATTTTCTCAACGGCAAGGTCAAACTGACCCTGGCCGTGGTCAAGGGCAAGCGCAAGTACGACAAAAGGGTGACCATTCGTCAGCGCGAACAAAAGCGGGATCTGGACCGGCAGCGAAAAGAATACAAATAAAACAGGAGGGTCTGAAAAAAGAAAAAAATCAGGCCCTCCTGTTTTATTTGTGTATATCGGCTTCGCCGAATTTATTCAATATATTTTAACATAAAATAAATTGATAACCATTTGTTTTATTTAAACTTATATCAATACCACCTGTGATTGTGGTACATTGTCGCCATTGACAGTTCAGCACGTTCTGGTTATTATATAGAAAATACCATTTTGAATTTTAGCGGCACAGCCGCGATGTATAAAAGTTGCTCCGCAACTTTTATTGTTCTTTGAGATAATTGGGGGCGAAACGGCTTCGACGGGGATGAGGAAGCTCTGATTGCATGTCGAGCTCCTGTCAGCTCGTAAAACGACGGGAACTAAAGATAATCGCAGACGATTATAATTACGCCCTAGCCGCTTAAGGCTAGCGTTCTACCGGACCATTCCTGCTAATCCGGATAGGGCGACGACTTGCAGGATAGCGGGTCATGAATTTCTGCTACATGACCGGCGAACTTCCAGCAGAATAGCCTTGCGAACATCTTGCCTGATAGGCACTCGCAAAGGCGAACACCCAAGATCAGGCTAAACATGTAGATATCAGTGTGGAATATTTCCGGACGCGGGTTCGACTCCCGCCGCCTCCACCATTTAACTATTTAATATTAAATGGTTTTCGGCCTTTTTGGCAGGTCAATGATGTTGTTGAGATGTTGATTAGGCCGAATCTCTTTTATCTTTGCTGTAACCTTCTTCGCTCTGGCTTGTCTATTCTGAAAATATCGTTCAAAAGCTTTTGATGTATGTCCCGTTGCACCTTTCACTTCCTCCGGTGAACAGTGCTCACTCAATGCCGTGACAGTACTGTGACGAGTCCCGCCATATAGATCCACACCCTCGATATTTAACGCTGAGCAAGCGATTTTCCAATATTTATACAA
>JAFDAT010000478.1 GCA_019313725.1 Deltaproteobacteria bacterium | reverse complement strand
CCTGCATCGCCGCCAGACGGTCAAACGCTCCAATTATGTAAAGGTCGGGTACCGGGGATTGGACAACAGGGAAAACATCCTCTATGCAAAGGGCCCTTCCGCCGCTTTGCTGGAACACGAGATCGACCACCTCAACGGCGTGCTCTATATCGATTACACATAAACCAATTGAATCATCTGGTCCTACCGGTTTTCAATCAAGACTTCCCATGTCGCATTCAATCGTTTCTACTAAATATTCAAGTCCTCGCTGTTTTGCTCGATTTATCAGCTCATCAAGAAATTCTCGCGAGAAGTCTACAGCCCGAACCTTTGATCTAAATTTATCCGCCAGAAATAGTGTCCCGGCACCGGCACCGCAACCGATATCTGCAATACGTGGATTTGTTGGCATAAGATCGTTCACGGTCAAATTCCCCTTACCTGATTTCTTATTCTTTCTGCTCTTCGCCCCAGTGCAAAACATTACGCATGACAGACCAGCGGGGTTTTTCATTCTTCGAACTCTTGCCCAATATCCATTTGTCATAGAGCCTATCAATGAATCCACTGGTTTTTTTCAGCTCCAGCCAATCGTCCACATAGTTTCCAAAAACCGAATCGCCCAAAGGCATAACCAAACCAGCATGGGCTTTTTTATACGGTTCCGGCACGACGACAGTATAGGAAGGGTAGACGATTGTCCAGGCTGAGCCTGCCTCCGCACTGATGACAAGCGCATCAACGCCTTTTGGATTGACTGTGAAAAATTCGCGATAAGAGTCCAGCGATACGATATCAGTATTCGGCAAGTCGCTCTTGACATTTACCGTACGTAATTCCCCAACCACGCCCAGGCGAACAAGGTGTTCGTCGTCTATCGTACGCCAACGCTTAAACTCATGGCGTCGGTAATCTTCTACAACAACCGCTCTGGTGATATTGATATAGGGTACTGAAAAATTGACTCTGGCCATTCGTTCTGGACTGGCAATTAATCCCCCTATGGCAATATCAAATTTGTTTCGTTCAAATTCAATTTTTAACGTTTCGTATGTCCATGGAATAAACTCGGGTTCAACCCCGAGATCCCGGCAGAGTTCGTGCATAAGTTCCACGTCAAAACCAACCAGGTCGCTGCTTTCGTTGTTGTAAGAGAACGGAAGATTTTCACGGTTGTAGCCTATCCGCAGCTTGCCGTGCCCGATGATCGATTCAAGATGATTTTTTCCGGCTATCATCTCATATGAATCGACTATTTCGCTATCCTCCTTGGGCGCATCTTCTTCTATCTCCGATTGCATCAGGATGCGTTTTGAAATATCTTCTTTGCTTGCTAAAGCGAACAGAAGAATCCGCGTCCCCAGGAGGATAGCGACAAACATCACCAACGTGATTATCGCGAACCTGAAAATGCGTGACCACCTGATTGTCATGAGGCCGGTTGCCGCACATGCAGCAACCAGTGTAAAAGCATATAGATTCATGACTGCAAGAAGCGTCGCAAACCAGCCATTGATAACCCCGGTAACAACATAGAGCTGATACATGTCTGAAGGAATCTTCATTTGATCTAAAAGGAAAGGCAGGGCTAAATCCACACCACCAAATAAAGTGAACAGCCCTAGCACGGCAAAACCTGGATAGTCTGCAAGAGCAATGTTTTTGCCCACATACCAGCCGGCAAAAAGAACAAAAAGAAGGGTCAGTAGTTTGCCGATATTGGGAAAGTTGAAAGATGTAGGCACCAGAACTTCGACAAAATTGTCGGTATCATCATTTGCTGAACGATGATCTTTAAAAAGATTTTTCGCATTTTCGACCAGCATTGGCAATGTTATAAAGAGATTCCCTGTGACAAAGCCGGTTGTCAGGACATCACGGGCGGATCTGAGGATTTCACGGTAACTAAATGGTGTTACAGCCGCCGCAAGTCCCGGTATAATCCAAAAGATCAAGAACAGTGTCGCTATAATAAAGGGTATGATGTAGCTCTGCAACCGGCTGAATTCTTCGAGGGTCATGGTGCCGGAGGCATTCGCTGCAATGGCGAAAACACCAATGGGTGTAAGCTTTACCACCATCATTGCTATACGGGTGAGCGTTTTTGATGTTGTAGTCAAAACGTCAAGTAAATTCTTTTTATTTTCAACTCCGATGAGTGCTATGCCAAAGACTACGCTAAATACTGCGGCGGCGGGGACTACAGTACGGGCCAGAGAACTAAAGGGAAATGCCCTTTATATTTTTCTTTTGGCTGTTATCTTCATTTTGAGTTCCCATTTTAGGTCTCCAGGCAGCAAGTAATTTAAGATACAACTATCTTTAGACTGCGAAAGTACTGTACCAGGATAGCTGTCATCCCGCCTGCCAATCCGCATCGTATTCCTCCACCTCCAGCGAGGCCTTGGCCAGTAATGCCTGGCCGGCAGGCTGAACCTTACGATAGATCTTGTTATAATCCTTTTTCTCACCGTCGGTGACCAGCAGGTCATTTCCGACGGAGATGCCGAAAAGCTTTTCGTTTTCCTCCAGATAAGGCAGAATCAGCGCCCAGTCTTCGGCTGACAGATCCACGAGTTCACCACCGTTGAGTTGTTCATC
>JAFDAT010000116.1 GCA_019313725.1 Deltaproteobacteria bacterium | reverse complement strand
CCGGCAACCTTTATGGAAATTGGTACTTCCGCGTAAAATTCTTTTCTGACCTCAGGCTTGGGTGTAAATACCAAAATATCGAGCCCGGAGTCCTGAGCTGCCTGTGAAATGCCGTCTATCAGTGCCGGGATCTCTTTCCTGTCGGGCAGGGCTCGTTTGGCGATTTTAAATTTTGTTTCCGCGGCCTTCATCTGGCTGCGAAAAGAGTCGAGCTGCCGGGCATTTTTTTTGGCTTTTTTCAGTTTGATCTCTAATTCCTTATACTTGACCTTGAGTATGCCGATCTCTTTCAGCTTCGGCATATAGGAAAAGTAAACGAATGCACCGACCAGAACGACCACCGTGCCTGCATAAATCAATATCCTTTGCAGCTTAGATAGGCGCTCTATCTTTTCGATGGCGGGAGCCAGAGATTTCAGTGAAATATTTAATTTTTTCATGATTTTTCAGGCTTTTTATCAGCAGCTTTCTGCGGTTGAATTTTAGCCATTTCGAAACTGAAGTCCTTCAGGTTCACGTTTTTTCCCTTGATAGTTTTGCGTTGCATCGACTTCAGGGTGACATTCGCGTAAGACCCTTCAAGGTTTTTCATGAAATCAGCGATTGTGCGCTCATCCATGGCGATCCCTTTAACGGAGATTTTGTTATCCTTCAGTGTAAAACTGGTAAACCACATCCTGTCTGGCACGATGAGCCGGGTCATGGATTCCAGCAGCATCACCGCTTCCGTACGGCTGCCATCAAGGTTATTGATAACATCAATTTTTTGGTTAAGAATGATGAGATTCTTTTTTATAGCGGCAATTTCCCGGTTAATTTTATTATATTTTGCCAGTTGGGCCGTGGTTTCTTCATTCCGCACCTTGTGCTGGTTGATCTGCCGGTTCAGATTGATGTTGTAATAAACAACCACGACGAAAAGAAAGGCAAACGAAAGCAAAAACACGGAAATCTGTCGCCGGACATTCTCTTTCTTGCGTGCTGCACGAAATGGCAGTAAATTGATTCGTATCATTTATCGCTCACTCTTCTAATGGCCAAGCCCATGCAAATGGATGCCTGGGGTGCGATTCTTTCAATGAACGCCGGTTCAAAATAATCCTCGCTCACGTGGATCTGCTCAAAGGGATTGATCGTCTGCACATCTGCCGAGGTTTCGACTGCCAGCAGTTGCCGAAATTCCTTGATCGCCCCCCCACCGCCGCTCAATACGATCTTTTTTATCTGTTCATCCGGGTAAGTGGAATAGAAAAAATCAAGCGCCCGGCGGATTTCCGTGCACCAATCCGCCACAACGGATGAAATGATGTCAGACAGATCTTCCTGGGAAATTTTTTCTATCTGGTTGCCGAATTTGAGTTCTTCGGCTTCTTCAAGAGAACAGTCGGCTATCGAGACGATCTTCTGGTTGATTTGACCGCAGCCGAGAGATACGTCCCGCATGAATACGGATGTATTCCCCTTGAGTATATTCAATGAGGTCTTGCTGGCCCCGATATCGATCAAGGCGACATTTTCATCTTTGGTGTCATAATTGATTTCAAAGATATTTTGGAGGGCAAAGGCATCGACGTCAATAATGCAGGGGTTAAGCCCGGCCATCTGGGTCAGGTTGATGTAGTCGTTGACCATCTCTTTTTTAGCTGCAACCAGAAGCACGCTCATCTGGTTAGGGTTGTGTTCGTTTTCCCCCAATATTTGAAAGTCGAGGTTTACATCGCTGATGTCGAAAGGAATGTACTGTTCAGCTTCAAATTGGATGGATTCCTGCAGCTGGTCCTCTGTCATTGTCTGAACATTTATTTTTTTGACGATGACCGAGTACCCACCAATGGATATGGCGACATTCTGTTCCCGGATGCCATGGGTGTGGTAAAGCTGGCGGATAGATTCGGCTATGGCCTCGGGGTCCTTGATCGAGCCATCTTCAATAAGCCCGGGGGCGATATCGATGGTACCGAATTTTTCCAGCACCTGCCCTTTTTTCGTGTGTCCTATCTCGCCGGCCTTTATCGTCCTGGAGCCGATGTCTAACCCAACGAGATGGTCTTTTTTCCTAAAAACCATGATACTCTCTTAATTACCAAAAATTTTATGCTTGTCTGATAGTTTAAACCCAAGGGCCAGAAGAATTTTTCGCTTTGTCTCCATACGACACGGCATACCCTGTTCGATGCGTGTGATCGTAATGGGTGAGACATTGGCCTCCCGGGCGAGTTCAGACTTGCTCATTAAAAGAGACTCTCTTATTTTTTTTAAGGAATTTTTACTCATACAAGATAAATTCTGCTTAAAAGGTTCTGGATGGATTTACCAAAAATGGCCAACAAAACGGGCAACACAATTGCAACGGAACTGAATATATTTTTATTTTCGATCGTATAATTTCCCAAAATGGTTGTGATGTCAAGTAAAATTATATATAAATTATATATAATTTTATTCAGTTACTGTATATTGTGCCTTGTTATTCGAAGTTACTATATGTTGTGGAAAAAGAATTGGCCGATCCGGTCGATAAAATAAATCCCTTAAACTTGTGCGGTAACCTGCCGCAACTTGACTTTACGCCCATGCTTACCATATAGGATATGGCATGTTACGATTTTTCGAATATGTTGGAAAACCTTTTGTTCTTCTCATCGAAGCGTTTGGGAAGGTGATCCTTTTATTGGTTTCGACCATTAGTTGGATGGTGAGACCGCCTTATCGTATTCACGAGATATTCAAACAAATGGAATTCGTTGGGGTCAATTCTCTGCCAGTGGTAATCATCACGGGAGCCTTTACCGGAATGGTCCTGGCAATCCAGACGTACTACGGTTTCAAAATGTTCGGGGGTGAAAGCCTGGTGGGTGCAACCGTGGCGCTTTCGATGACCCGGGAGCTGGGACCTGCCATTACGGCCCTGATGGTGACCGGAAGGGTAGGTTCAGCCATGGCAGCCGAAATTGGCACCATGCGGGTAACCGAGCAAATCGATGCGCTATACACCATGTCTGTGAACCCGGTTCAATATCTTATTATGCCCCGCGTCATCGCAAGTATTATGATGCTGCCCGTGCTGACGATAGTTTCCGACTTCATCGGTATTGTCGGCGGATATTTTGTCGGCGTTAGGTTGCTGAACATTAATTCAGGCATTTTCGTGGCAAGGATTATTGAATTTGTCGCTTTGAGTGATATTGTCAACGGTCTCATCAAGTCGGCTGTTTTTGGTTTGATTTTATCCTTAGTCGGCTGCTACAAGGGTTTTGGTACATTCGGAGGTGCCGCGGGTGTCGGGCGGGCAACAACACAGTCTGTGGTTATTTCTTCCGTTTCCATTCTGATCAGCGACTATTTCTTGACGGCGGTAATGTTTTGAAAATTGAATTATTGAATGTTTGCAAGTCTTTCAAGGGGCAGGTTGTACTGGATAACCTCAACCTGACCGTGGAGCCGAACAAGATTACGGTTATTATCGGTAAGAGTGGTGGCGGAAAAAGTGTTTTGCTGAAGCATGTTATCGGGCTTATCAGGCCTGATTCGGGTTCCGTTTTTATCGGGGATGATGAAATTTCGGCACTCAATGATAAAAAACTCAATGAAATTCGAAAAAATTTCGGTATGTTATTTCAGGATGCGGCGTTGTTCGACTCCATGACCGTGGGTGATAATATCGCCTTTCCCATCAGGGAGCATACCCGCTTTTCAAAAGCGGAGATCGATGTCATCGTAAAGGAAAAGCTCCGCCAGGTCGGCTTGAAGAGGGTTACCCAAAAAATGCCCTCAGAGCTGTCAGGCGGCATGCGAAAACGTGTTGGCCTTGCCAGGGCGCTGGCACTCGACCCAAAGATCATTCTGTTCGATGAACCCACGACAGGGCTTGACCCGATCATGTGCGATGCCATTGACCGGCTTATCGTTAAAACCCAGCGGCACACCAATGCAACCTGCCTGGTTATCAGTCATGACATCGATTCCACCTTTAAAATTGCACATAAGGTTGCAATGCTGTATGATGGCAAAATTATTGAATATGGTTCCCCTGATAAAATAAAATGGTCTGAAAATCCGGTCGTTAAGAATTTTATCGCGGGCAAATCGATTTCCAAACACTGACTGGCCGATTATGTCGAAGTTGAGCGTTGAAGCAAAAGTAGGCGTCTTTGTAGTTATCGGGGTTGTTCTCCTGTGCTACATGTCCATGAAAGTCGGAAAGCTGAATTTTTCAAACAATAAAGGATATGCCATCGAAGTATTGTTTGATTCAGCTACCGGCCTGGCCAGGGATGTAACCGTAGAAAAGGCGGGTGTGGAGATCGGCCGCGTTCAGGATATTTCACTACGAGACGGTAAAGCGCTAGTCGTCCTGAGAATCAAGCAGGCCATCAAGGTGAAAAAGGATGCCAAGGCAGTCATCAGAACCCGAGGCATTCTGGGAGATAAATATGTCGAAATTATAGCGGGTTCAGCATCAGCACCCGATATTATGGGGGGCGGGCGGCTGACCAGGACAATGCCGGTAACCGATATGGATACCCTCCTGAATGTACTGGGTGAAGTGGCCAATGACATCAAGCTTTTGACCACCGTCATGTCCAATGTTCTGGGAGGAGAGGAAGGCGAAGCCGCCGTCCGTGCCATTGTCAGCAATTTGAGGGGGATTGTGACCACCCTCAATCAGAGCATTGAGAGAAACAGCTCGGATATCGATCGCATGATTGACAACCTGGCAGGTTTTTCCGATACATTGAGATCCATTGGGGATGACAATCAGGGTGACATCAAAGAGATCATTACCAGTGTGCGCAGGGTGTCCGGTTCCATGGAATCACTTGTGGCCGACCTGGAGGAAATCACCGAAAAAATCAATACGGGACAAGGCAGTATTGGCCGGCTGATCAATGACGACAGTACCATCGACAACCTCAACGAGACCCTGGCCGCGCTGAAGGAAATCGCCCAAAGCATCAGCCAGGGAGAAGGTACGCTGGGCCGGCTTATTGCCGAGGACCAGACCATTGACAGCCTCAACACAACGCTGGCGTCCCTCGATGAAATTACCACAAAGATAAACAGCGGCGAAGGGACCCTCGGCCGACTGGTCAACGAAGACGAGACCGTCGAATCGCTGAACACCACGCTGACCCAACTCAACAACTATCTTGAAAAACAGGATACTTTCCGAACGTACCTGGATTACCGGGGGGAATACCTGTTTAACAGCGAAGCGCTGAAATCTTACTTGTCCCTCCGTATCCAGCCACGTGAGGATAAGTATTACCTCCTGCAGATCATCGATGACCCCGAAGGAAAGGAGAGCGTTACCGATACCTATAGGGATATCAACGGAACCGTCGTCCAAGAGCACGAAGTAAAAGTCGAGTACGATGTTCTGAAATTTTCCGCCCAGGTGGCCAAGCGGTATTACAACCTTGCCATAAGAGGCGGGCTGCTGGAATCCACCGGCGGGTTCGGGTTTGATTATTATTTCCTGGATGATAAGCTTCTCATGTCTTTGGAAGCCTTTGACTTCAGCCTGGATCGCAACCCGCACCTCAAGGCAAAAATCGACTACACGCCTTTTTCACACCTATATCTCACAACCGGGTATGATAATTTTGTCAACGAAGAATCCCGTTCATTCTTTATCGGGGGCGGCATCAATTTTTCGGATGAAGACGTAAAAACACTGTTTACAAGTATCCCCCTTCCCTACTAAACACACGATGACGCTGATTTTAAAATGACCGACAGGGAAACAACCGACCAGAGCGAGATATCAAACGAAATAGATGAAAAGACAAAACCTTTTCGTCTGTATAAGTTTTTTACGCTGACGAGCTTTGTAATCATTTTTGTGGGGACCATTGTACTCTCTTCTCTCAACATGCACTGGGCCAGAAAAATGCAGTTCAGCAAGAGCGAGGATTATGCCCTTCTGCTGATTTCCAACCTGAACCATCAGATCTTCAGACAGTTCATGCTGCCGATGCGCATCACGGGCGAAAAAATAAAGCTGCGTGAAAAATACCAGTTCGAAAGACTGGACACGATTGTCCGCGGCACGCTACATGGGTTCAACATCGAAAGCATTAAAATCTACAATCTGAACAACATTATCATCTACAGCTTCGACAAAGAGATCATGGGCATAAAGGATATCGGCGGGCCAGGCTATCAGAACGCCACTATGGGTAACCATACGTCAGAACTCGAACAGAGCGGCAGCTTCTGGCAGATCCTGCTCGGGTTTCCAAAAGAAACCAGGATCACCACTTTTGCCGCCCTGCATGCGGAAGAATCACTGGCTGTCACGACAGGTCCGATCTTTGGTGTCGTCGAAATCGTCCAGGATAGCACGGATGACTACCGCACAATATTCAAGTTCCAGGTAATGGTCGTTCTGACGATCATGCTGGTCATGGGCATCCTTTTTATTGTACTTATTTCTGTGGTGAAGAAGGGTGAGGAAATCATTGAAGGCCGGGCGCGGGAACGACTCAGGCTCATGGACAAACTCAGCCGGGCGGAACATCTGTCTTCAATCGGCGAGATGGTCGCCGGCGTCTCCCATGAAATTCGCAACCCGCTTGGCATTATAAGAAGTTCGGCAGAACTGTTGAAAAAGAAAGTGCAATCGTTGGATCCGGCCAATACCATCCCTGATGTTATCATTGAGGAAGGGGCTCGATTGAACAATATCATCACCGATTTTTTAAACTTTGCAAAGCCTCGAAAATCGGGTTGAAGAAATCCTCCGGAAAAACATAGACTATCTGTCATCGGAAGCTGAAAAAAAGGGCTATACCCTCGATCATTACTTCAGCGAGGATGTGCCTGCGATAATGGCCGACGGGGATATGCTCTACCAGGCCTTTTTAAATATTCTGATCAATGCCATGCAGTCCATGCCGGACGGGGGCAGGATAGAAGTTGACACCGTCGGAAAAGACAACACGGTCACCGTGCACTTCAAGGATAACGGCGGGGGTATTGACGAAGAGATTATCGATAAGGTCTGGGCGCCGTTTTTTACCACCAAGGAGCAGGGAACCGGCCTGGGGCTGGGGATCGTGAAAAATATCATCGAAGCTCATGCCGGCAGGATAAAGATCGTGAACCGTGACGATCAAGGGGTCGACGTAGCGATAACTTTACCGGAGAATCAAGGACTCTGAATATGGAGACGATACTGATTGTTGATGATGAAAAAAACTACCCGCCCATCCTCGCCGCGGTCATGGAGGAAGAGGGGTTTGAAGCGCTGATGGCAAACAGCGGCGAAGAAGCCTTGAATATTCTGAAGCATTCCGATGTCGACCTGGTTCTCACGGACATGAAAATGCCTTCAATGGATGGCATAGCACTTTTGGAAAATGTAAAAATAAAGGACCCTGAGCTTCCCGTCATTATGATGACCGCCCATGGGACCGTTGAAAAAGCGGTTGAAGCAATGCAGAAAGGCGCCTACAGCTATATTATGAAGCCTTTTGACAACGAAAGCCTCATCCTTTATGTAAACAAAGCCATTTCCATGTACCGCGTGATAAAGGAGAACCGCCGTCTGAGGCAGACGGTCAAGTCCCAGTACAGCTTTGGCAATATCATCGGTAAAAGTAAAAAAATGCAGGATGTGTTTGAGATTATCCGCAAGGTAGCACCGGTCAGTGCAACGGTGTTGGTCGAGGGCGAGAGCGGGACCGGAAAAGACCTTGTGGCAAAATCAATTCATTTCAACGGTCCCCGACGGGACTATCCCTTTGTGGCCGTCAATTGTACCGCCCTGGCCAAAACACTGCTTGAAAGCGAGTTGTTCGGTCATGAACGGGGGTCCTTCACCGGAGCTATTTCGTCAAAAAAAGGCCGGTTCGAACTGGCGGACGGGGGAACCCTCTTCCTGGACGAAATCGGGGAGTTGTCCCCTTCGCTTCAGGTGAAGCTGCTGCGTGTTCTTCAGGACAAGACTTTCGAGCGTGTCGGCGGGGTCCGCCAGGTATCCGTCAATTTTCGCCTGATTGCGGCCACCAACAAGCACTTGAAGGAAGAGGTGCGAAAAGGGCGGTTCAGAGAAGATCTTTTTTACCGGCTGAATGTCGTGCACATCGAACTGCCGCCTCTCAGGCATCGCCCGGAAGATCTCCATCTCCTTGTGGACCATTTTATCGGCAAATATTCAAACGTGAGGAATCAGGACTCCCCTGTAAAAGGCATCGAAAGACAGGTTGAACGCTTATTTTTTGATTACAATTGGCCAGGCAACGTGCGTGAACTGGAAAATGTAATCGAAAGGGCCATGGTGCTCTGCCCTGATGAAATTCTAAACGTGGATGACTTGCCAAAGGACTTCAGGAATTCAATTTTCGAGTTTCAACAGCTGGACGGTATACCTGAAGATGCCGAGCTTTTTAAAACCCTGATTGACATAGAGAAAAAAATGATATTGAGAGCCTTGAAGACAACCGGTAATGTCCAGAGCGATGCCGCTCAACTGCTGGGCATTGGTAAAAGCGGGTTGAATAAAAAGCTGAAAAAGCATGGTATCGGGATAAAAGAACAATAGCCCGGTTTCCACTTGGACACCGTCTGATTTCCACCTGGAAACCGATGCGGGCTGTTTTTTCCGGATTCTAACAGGGAAGGGTGTGGTGAGCATTCTTAACGCATTGAAATAACAACCATTAAAAACCTGTAAAAAAATCAGAGAAAAATGCTCGGTTGGCAGGGAAATTGCTACTCTATTAGACCAGACAACCTAATAATTTTTTCATCTATTCTCCTCCTAATTGGCTGACCGGTATTTTTACCGATCAGCCGATTTTTTTTATCCCGCAATTTTTTCATTTACTAAATCGTAATAAACAGAATTCTGAAACTCAGAAATCAAACGGTTAAAAGCTTCCCGGCTCTTTGCCGGTTCGCCTATTTCCTCATACAACCGCCCTATATTAAAAAGGGCCACGTCCTTGGCAACCGGGTTGCTGCTGTCGGTGATTTCTTCAAAATAGGTCAAGGCTGTTTTAAGATCTCGCTTCTGTTCATAGGCATAGCCCAGGCTGCTCAGGATCAGGTTGCGATACCCCCCGTCGGCTGGGTTATCATCCAGCGCTTTTTCATAAAGAAGGATCGCAGTGTCTGTATTGCCGGCTTCATAACTCAGGTTGGCATAAATCACCCCCGCCATTTTACCGGCATGTTTATTTGAATATTTTTCCAGGATATATTCAAAATCAGGGCCCACTTCAGCAAAGGCCTTGTCCGCATCAGTGTCGTTGCGCCGGGTTTCATATTTCTGCATCGCCTGCCGGAGAAGATCGGATGCAGTATCCTCGGCCCTGTTGGAAAAATAGCGGAAGGCGACCAGTGAGATGACAATGATAAAGAATGCGCACGTGGCGTAAGTGAGTTCCTTGTGATACCGCCGGCCGAACCTGATAAGTTTGCCGGTAAAGGTGATAAACTCATCGGGTTCTTTTAATAGTTGTTTTCGGGTCACGCGCTTTTTTTTTGCCATTATGCCTCCACTGTTTTTTTAATTCTTGCCCAGCCTTCATCCGGGATATTTGCACCGATCACACGACAGACTTCATAACCACAAGCCGATCCGATTGTACCGCATTTATCGAGGGGATAGCCGTTGACGATACCGTAAAGGAAACCCGCCGCCCACAAATCTCCGGCACCGGTTGTATCCACCACCGGCCCCTGGCCCGTTATCGGTTCAATTTTCAATATTTTATCCTGCCTGGCAACGTAGCTGCCCCTTTCTCCGACTTTTAACACAGCGATGCCGGCTCTCCGAGAAAGCGATTCTATGGCCTTATTTTCATCCTTGTGGCCTGTAAAAACACGGGCTTCATCTTCGTTGGCGACAAGGATGTCCACAAACCGGTCCACGATATCGTCGAGAATTTCCATGGATTCTTCGACAACCGTAAAGCTCGCCAGGTCAAGCGAAACCTTCGCCCCGGCGTTTTTTGCATTTTTAAGCACAGAATATATCAATTCTTTGTTGAATAACAGATACCCTTCGACATGGACAAGTACGACATCTGAAAAATCAGTTCCGGCCACTTCATCCGTCGTAATTTCAGAAGAAGCCCCCAGGAAGGTGAACATGGATCGTTGTGCATCCGGGGTTATTATGGATAGCACCCGTCCCGTAGGTGAGGCCGACCTGAACAGATTGGGCCGGACACGGTTCTGTACCAGATCTTCTTCAAAAAGAACCCCCATATCGTCCTTGCCGCACTTTCCGATAAAGCGCGCATTCCCGCCCAGTTTTCCGATGCCGACGGTGGTGTTGCAGGCCGACCCCCCCGGGACAATGACGGGTTTTGCAGAAGTCAGAGCAAGTGCCTTATTGATAAAGGGCTGATCCACAAGCATCATCCCGCCCTTGGCGGCGCCGGTTTTTTCAAGAAAATCATCCTCTTCGTATACGAGGATATCCACCAGGGCGGAACCGATACCCGCAATAACACCTTTTGGGTTCTTTGCCAGCATAATCTTTTTCCGGGCGCGTGTCACCACAACAGGGATTTATAAATCCACCCCTTGTCGCCATCCGCATGCAGGACCTGACGCCAGTTGCCCTTTTTCCCTATGATTTTAAATGGAATTCCGCTGCCAACCGAAAAAACGACCGGATTATTGGTCCCTGGACCTGACCTGACATTGCACTTTTCCTTGATGGTGATCACCGTAGGGATGTTCTGGACCAGGGATTTGTGCACCCACCCTTTGTCTCCTTCGTAATCGGCAAAACTGTACCAATCGCCGGCTTTACGCTCCACCTGAATCGGATGGTACTTTTCGACCTTCCAGAGAACTTCATAATTCTTGCCGGGGCCTGAGCGTATATTGGCGATGGATGATGAAATGGCCATCCGTTCGGCAAGGGCGACGCCACCAGCCATCAGTGCCCAGAAAACCATAACGGCTGTAAAATATTTTAGTCTAATCATCACTGATATCCGCTGATCTAACTATAATTTTTTCAGCCAGCCCGCGTCCCATGACCAGCCTTTTGTTTTCGACGGCTATCACGAGTTGGCCCTGATTAAGATTCGTGATGATGTCAACTTCATCACCCACTCTCAACCCCATGCTCATCAGGCGCATACGTGACCCGGCTCCCCCGGTAAAATTTTTAATGATCAGCCGTTCGCCCTGCCTGGCAGCCATCAACGGAATGAAATCCATGCGTTTCTTCAAACATTCAGAGCAGATGCCATAAATTTCCATCTTATGCTGCAGCATGTGAAATCCGTGGGTAGCGGTAACACTTACCTGGAGATTTTCGATTTGATCGTTCTGAAATTCAATGATTTTTTTACATTTTGTGCAGACCATATGGTCATGGTGCTGCCCGAGGTGCCTGTGCTCATAGCGGAAAACACCATTGTCAAAAGCGTGTTGCTGAGCAAATCCATAGCGGCACATGAGCTTCAAGGTGTCGATAACAAATTCCGGCTCCAGGTCCATGCCATTTTTACAAACGAGATCAATGAGTTCAGCTGAAGACAAATGTTTTTCCGTTTGCAGGAAAACCGCCATGATCTTTATCCGCTCTTCAAGATGGGTCACCCCTTCCTGATCAAAAAGCTTTTTCAGCTGATCTTCTTCCTGAACATGGATGTGCTGCATCTGCTAAACCCCGATATCAGTTCAATCGAATAAAGTGAGATCTTCAACCATTGGGCCCGGGGATGGTGTACGTCGTACACGACCCGCTGGAGCAACTTCGGGTTTGAGATGTGGCACCGCTTTTGGGTCCGCTGCCGGCGCCCATGGCGAAACTCGTTGAACTGAGGACCCTTTCGAAGTTTTCAGACTCGCATTTCGGGCAACTTAGGGCCATCTCGTCATTGTTGTTCATAACCAGAAGTTCAAAAAACGTGTTGCATTTTAAGCATTTGAATTCATAGATCGGCATGTTTTATATCCTTATGTATATTTTCTCTGCGTAAACTAATATTTTTATAATGATAATAGCTGCATTGTCAAGAAATGTTGTTGCCGTGCGAACAGCGCTTCAGGGGCCAAGGTCGGCCGCGTGTGTATGCACAGGGGAAATCGCCTTGTGAGGATTGACGGGAAGTTTCACCTGGAAAAGGGTACCCTTTTCCGGATCGCTTTCGATGTTGACATGACCATTATGCTTGTGAATGATTTCGTGGCTAATATACAAACCCAAACCTGTGCCATCGCCAACTTCCTTGGTTGTGAAAAATGGTTTGAACATATCTTTTCGGACAGCCGGTGCTATGCCGGGACCTGTGTCCAGGCAGGAAAATACGACATGGCGGTGGTGCGGTTCATAATCTGTCGAAAGGATGATCCTGCCCTCAACCGGAGCCGCCGCCTGAATAGCGTTTTTGATAACATTGACAGCAACCTGTCCCAAGCTAGCATAGTTCCCGGGTATCCGGGGAAGGCTGGCATCGAACCGGGTAATGATCTGCGGGCAGGCGGGGTTGAACTGGTTCTTGAGCACACGCACGGCATCCCCAATGACCGCATTGAGATCAACCTTTTCATTATATGTCCGGGTCTGTCGCGAGAGCCCCAGCAGACTGGCAATGATGGTTTTTGCCCTTGTGAGCTCTCTGCCTGCAAAAAGAAGGTCTGCCATGATCTGAGTACCGGTGGAGATGCTGACGTCGGGTTTGTCCAGGTCCTCTATCGTGGACTGAAGGAGGCTGATGGCCGAGGTCAACGGGTTGTTGAGTTCGTGAGCCGTGCCGGCAACGAGCAGCCCGATAGAAGCCAGACTCTCGGAGCGAACAAGCTGTTCCTGGGTTTTCTCTTTCTCGAAAAGTGCCAGCTGCAGGGCTTTTGTTCTTTCGTCCACACGAAGTTCCAGCGTTTTGTTCAGATCGCCCAGCTGTCGGTAGGATTTTGCGTTTTCCACGGCCAGAGAGGTCTGCGAGGTGAGGGTGGCCAAAAGGTCGATGTCTTCAAGACTGAAAAGTTCACCGCTTTTTTTCTGACCGAAAGAGATGAAACCGTTGAGCCGGCCCTTAAAAACCAGCGGAAGTACAATCTCCGCGGAAATCGTTTCCATGTCCATAAGCACATTGACAACGGTTGTATCTTTCAACCGTTCCATCAGTTTTGTTTTTATGACCGCTTTTTTATGTTTTTTCATATAGCCGATAAGCGGCGATGAATGGGCCAGGATTGTTTCAGGTGGAGACAGTGCCATGGATAAACCGGTTGAAACCGCGTGGAAGTCAGGTCCTGAATCGTTTTCCAGGAACAAATGGCAACCGGTCAGCATAACTTGATTCACGGTGGCGTCCGACAGGTGACGGGCAATCCTGTTTACATTCATCGTGGCGGAAATTGTCTGGCTCAGGTTCTTAATGGTCTTCTGATAGTTGTATTTTTTTCTGTAGAACATACGGTCGAGGTATTGCTGTATGCACCTTTTTACCGGACCGAATATCGTGGCCACCACGAGGAAAAATGTCAGGTTGTAGGATAGGGTGCCGCCAAGCCCGTAGTGGCTCAAGGATATGTTTGCAAGGGTGACCACCAGGGAATATATGCATATCAGCAGCGCTGTCAGCATGGAATAAAGAAGGCTCTTTTTAAGAATGACGCCCATATCGAGCAGGTCATATCTGAAAAGGCCGACCGCAAAAACAGCCAGGGGAATAAAGCTGAAGGTACCTGGTGGATAAACCGGGTATCCCAAAATCGGCAGAACGTTCAATCCATTTAAAATCCCCATCGTACCGAAGCCGGCGCATAGGTATTTCAACCTGTTTTTTTCCACACTGTTTTTTTCACGGAAAACAGCCTTGCCAATCTGAAAAAGGCAGTAAAGCAGAGCAAAAGCGGCACCAGCACCAATAAGCGGATAGAACGGTCCGCCGCGGCCGAAATACCCGAAAGTATGTTGCTGCATTTCTTCGATTAAGAAGACAGTAAATGCAAACGGCATAAGGCTGCAGGCGTAGGCATAGGCGAGCCACAAGACCCATTTATGGGCGCTGATTTTTAGGTAAACACGAAAAAAGTGAATGAACAGCGGAATGGTGAAAACCACGCAGCAGTGGTCCAGGCGGCTGGAAGCAAGGGCAACGGACCTGGCGCCGACATTGAAAATGATGAGGATATCCACATAGAGGAATGTTCCCATGAGGCAGATCAAAAAGAGCAGTTTGTTCGCAAGTGTTTTCAATCCCTTGTGCAAGGTCAACAACCCAAGGGCAATATAGCATAACAGGGTCAGGAACGGGGGTATGGAATAAAGCAACATGATATGATGATGTTTGCATCCAATGCAGGCGGTTGCAAGACGGATTAAATACCCGTAAAAAACGGAGATAAAATAAGTATTACGTGGTTCTGGGCGGGTGGATTCTTTTGCAATGAAAACAAGTGTCGTGCCGGGTCAGGAAGAAATTTCTTCCAGCATTTCCCGGGCATGGTCCAGGGTTTTGGGGGTAATTTTTTCTCCCCCCAGCATCCTGGCAACCTCCTGAACCCGGTCTTGTGCATCCAACCGGTCAATGACTGTTTTCGTTCTGCCGTCGCGCACTTTTTTTGAAATCAGGAAATGGGCGTTCCCGAACTTGGCAATCTGGGGCAGATGGGTAATGCAGATAACCTGGTGGACGCCGGACAAATCTGCCAATTTTTTTCCGACAACTTCGGCAGCCCCACCCCCAATGCCTGCATCCACTTCGTCGAAAACCACGGTTTCAACAGCATCATTGTGGGCAAGAATCGCCTTTAGAGCCAGTACTACCCGTGATAGCTCACCACCGGAAGCGATATCCGACAGCGGTTTAAGGGCTTCTCCGACATTGGGAGCCATCATGTAGGCGGCACGTTCTAAACCGGTTTCAGAGATGACATGACGCCCGGCCTGCAAATGTTCATCGAGATCTTTACCTGCCTCTGTGACCGTCAGTCTGATCCTGAATTTGGTATTCGGCATCTTGAGGGTAGCAAGTTCTTTTTCGACCTTTTGAGCAATGGCTTTGGCTGCCTTATCTCTTTCTTTGGAAAGCTGCCGGCACAGTTGAGCTGTTTGGGCATGTGCTTTTTTCAACGCGGTTTCAGTCGCTTTAATTTTTTCGGATAGATTTTCGACAGCGGCGAGTTCCTGTTGGATAACATCGGCTTGATGCAGCACCATTTCAAGGGTATTGCCGTATTTTCTTTTTAAGGTATTCAGGAGATCCTGGCGATCCTCTATTTCCGACAGTCGTTTTTCATCGGTCTGGATTCGAGGCAGATAGGTTCGTAACTCCTGGACGATGTCCTCTATCCGGAAGGTGATTTCGGCCACGCTGTCGGCAGGTGCGGACAACAGGGGGTCTAACCGAGAGACGTTTTCCAACTCTTTTTTTACACCGGCAAGCTGTTCGACAACGGCCCCGTTGGCGCTGTACAGTGTCCCCAGGCACTCGTAAACCGACTGGTATAGCTTTTCGGCATGTTTCAAGCGCGAGGCCTCTTGTTCCAGCTCGGCATCCTCACCAGGGTGAATCCGGGCAGCCTGGATCTCCTTTAACTGAAAATCCAGCAAATCGATCTGGTCGGCCTGTTTTTTTTTCATGCGGGTAAGCGTTTTCAATTCATTAAGCAGCGGTATGAGCCGGTGATAGGCATCGTACACCTTGTGCCGGTGGGGCATAAGTCCCCCAAACTGGTCCAGGATCAAAAGCTGCCGGTCTTCCTTCAGAAGTCCCTGGTGGGCATGCTGTCCGGAGATGCTGGCCATGTGCCGGGTAATCGCTTTCAACGCCTGCATGGTGGCCAGGCGCCCGTTTATATAAATGCGATGACGGTCATTCCTGAATATGATTCTGCGGATGAGCAGGCCCTCTTCGATATCGAGCCCCTGACCAAGCATGGCTACAGCCGCCGAGCTGGCAGGCAGTATATGAAAAAAGGCCTCCAGT
>JAFDAT010000115.1 GCA_019313725.1 Deltaproteobacteria bacterium | reverse complement strand
GCCTCTGCAAAAGCAAAAACACTTTTATCCACGCCCAAAGTTGCGGCCAGCATAGAGAAATTCAACAAGCGGCATCTCGAGGAAGTATTGCCCCAGGTCAAATCCGGCAATCTGTGCATCGAAAACTTCCACATAGAAGTGGAAAAGGTTGTGGGTGATGGCGATACACTGCAGTGCGGCGGCCTGCGCATGCAGGTGCTTGAAACCCCGGGACATTCCACCTGTTCCATTTCTGTTTATGTCCCTGAAGAAAAAGCCATGTTTGCTTCGGATGCGGCCGGCATAGCCCTGGGCGAAGGTGTGTTTACGACAGCCAATTCCAGCTTCGACCAATACCAGGCGAGCCTTGAAAAAATACTTGAATATGACCCCGAAATTATTCTGGCGGAGCACCAGGGGGCCAGGACCGGTGAGGACTGTAGGAAATTCATGCAGATATCCCGGCAATCAGCCCGAGAGATGCGTGAACGCGTGGAAAGCAGTTTTGCACGCACCGGCGATATTGGCCGGAGCACGGATGAAATCACCACGCAACTCCTGGCTTCCGCTCCGGATGGTTTTCTGCCGGCATGGGTGGTGAAGCTGGTGGTGGGTGGTATGGTCTATCAGACCAGTAAGAGGATGCCTGGATAATTTAAAATGATCTTGATGCAATAAGAGGACATTATGGCTATACCGACTGTCTAATCGCCACTATAACCGAGAGGAGGAGATTCATGAAGTTTTCTATCGACCATTTTAATATCAATGTACTGGATCTTGAAAAAAGTCTGGCCTTCTACGATAAGGCCCTAGGCCTGAAAGAGGAGAGCCGCCATACCGCTGATGACGGCAGTTATATTATTATTTTTTTGGGGGATGGAACCACGGTCAATAAACTCGAGCTCACCTGGCTCAAATCCCAGGAAAAACCTTATGATTTGGGTGATAAAGAGTTCCACATTGCTTTTAAAACGCCTGATTTTGATGGTGCATATGCGCTTCACAAAAAAATGGACTGCATCTGCTATGAGAACAAGAAAATGGGGATTTATTTTATTAATGATCCTGACGGGTACTGGCTTGAGGTTGTGCCGGTTCGATAGGCTGCCTTTACATCAGTTCCCGGGCGGTTTTTTCCGCAGACGCCAGTATGCGGTCGAGCTCATCGAGAATCGGTTTTGACAAGGGCTCCGGGTGGTGGTTTTGATCGATATCCACGTAGGCTTTGAGAGCCGCAGTTTGAGGGTTGATGTGGACTCCCTTTGCATCCAGGCCGTGGAGCAGGGGGGACAACCTGAAATCACGGATGTGCTTCAGCGTGTGTTCTTCCATGAGGAAATTCCCTCGGTGGCCGGCTTTTTGAATGACGTCCACCGGGATGTCGTAAGCATCAAAATCGAATCCGTGGGTCAGATCATAGGTTGTCCGGCATATCTCATGGTCCAGAATGAGCTGTTCCGGCCAGAAATCCATAGCGCCGCTGAGCAGCCCAACGGAGCCACCGACTTCCGCGCCGCAAAGCGCCAGGTTCATTGCACCCGTGGTGCCCTCCATGCCCGACTGCCACCCGATTTCGTGTGCATCACTGCCTATCCGGGTACCCCCAAGGCAGGGCACATTCCAGGCGTGGCCCAGTTCAACGGCCATCATGTTCAGGGGCAGAGGGACCTTGGCGATGTACCCGCCCGTCCGCGGATCCATCATGGAAACGAATACAGCGTGAAAAACAGGGGTTCCCGGGTAGGCTAGCTGCAACAGAACCATTCCACTGACAACCTCCGCGTCCCCTATGACGAGCGCCGCCAGGGGTGAGGCTGGAGCGGTGCTGAACATGGTCGTCATGGCGATGAAACTGACCGGGATACCTGCTTCGGCATAGGTCAAAGCACATTCGATTCCGTGCTTGTCGTGTGACATGGGCGCAATGGTGCAGATATTGGCGTTGATGGGCGGACGTTTTTTTAGCTGATTCCTGCCGCCGGCAACAACCTTTGCCATCTCCACGATGTATCCGGCCAACTCGGGAAAGACCGTCGTTGCACCCCTGACGTGCTTCAAAGTGTTGGTCAGCATGGCGTGGCAATCGTGCAAAGGGGCTGTTCGTCCATAATCTTGTGAAGTCACCGTCGACCACATGAAGCTGATCATCGGCAGCGCGTCGACCACGCGTGTGATGCTTTCGAGATCCGCCTTGGTTGAAGCCCGCAGACGGCCCGCCAGGTGGTCCATCACGTTCACACCCGTACCTGCCGTGCAGATGTAGCAGTTTTCACCATCCAGCTTGAGGTCGAATCGCGGTTCACGCCCCGCCAGCACGAACGACCGGGGCGCAGACGACAGCGCTTTTTCGACCAGGTGCGGAGGAATGCGGACGATCTGTTTGTCGAAATCTACCACGGCACCATGCTCGGCGAATATGGACAGGGCCCTTTCCGCCGGAATGTAAACACCGACGTTTTCCAGCAGATTAAGCGTACTGTTCTGCAATGATGTGATCTGATCGGATGAGAGTATTTCTTTTCGAAAGGGCGAGGTAACACCAACATTGGTGTCTGTTTCTGAATACATGTATCCTCCGTCTTGTTTTCAAATTATTTAGTGCAGGTCTATGACCATTTACTGCTGTATCCGCTTTCGGTCAGATAAATGTCCGAAATATAGGGAAGTGGGTGCCTCTGGTCTGGTGAAAAGCCGAATGTTCATTCCCCATGTTCGGTGTTTTGGCTGCCCATCATAAAACGACGCTATGGCGAATCATGGCCGCAATTTCGGAGGCCCTTTCCGGGTCCATGCGTTCGCTTATGCTGGCGACACTGATCGCGGCAATGACGGTATCTTCAGGTCCGTAGACCGGAACACCGACTCCCGTGACCCCTGCCAGGTAGTTGCCTTCGTTGAATACATGTCCAAGACTGCGGGAAATATCGACCATTTGCCTTACCCTTTCTACGCTCAATCCACCGTAGTCGGTGTAGCGGTTCCTGTTGGCTTTAAGGATGGCTTCGGTTTCATTCAACGGAAGAAACGCCATGAGTGCCAGGCTGCCGGCACCCACCCCCAATGGACGCCTGTCTCCGATGTCATAGGCCATAATTCGGATGGGGAATTCTCCTTCAACAAGATCGATGCAGAGCGAGTCGAATCCTGCACGTACGACCAAGTATACGGTTTCGCCGGTCGACTGCGCGATCTGTTCGATGCATTTTCTGTATGTGTCGCGTATGGAAAACTGCCGGGCATTACAACCAAGCCTGTATAGTCCAAACCCTATCCTGTAGGATTTTGAAAGGGGATCAAACGACACCAATTCCTCTGATACCAGAACGGAGACGATTCGGTGGACGGTGGCCACCGGAAGGCTGTTTTTTCTAGCAAGGTCAGAAAGATTGATCCCGGCTTCGTTGCACTCGGCAAGTGTTCGAAGCAAATCGATTGTCCGGTAAATGCTTTGGGCTCCTTTCCGGCGTTTTAGTTCCTTTTCATTTATTTTTTGACCCGTTGTCATTGCTGATTGATTTCCCATGTAATTTCTGCCGGTGGTGTAAAAGATTCCAATTTTTGGCCTGCTAAATATTTTCTACAACGCTATCGGTTTGTCAAATATATAATTCTATAATATGAAATTAAATTACCATAATATGAAAAAATATGTTTGCAGGGAAGCTTTCAAGGAATATATTTCCATATAGTGGTATAATACTATCACTATGCGGTATATTCTGGTTGACAAAATAATCAGGAATCGGCACAATGTGCTATCTTTCGTCAATATTAACGATCTGCTCACCAATAATGCGCGATGGTAATCATACGGATTTAAAGTGAATGTGAACATCGACCCCGATTCTAGAACAAAGCAGGACAGCCATCAACGACGGGGTGTTCAAAGCATCCACCGTGCTGTCATGCTGCTTCGAATCGTGTCGGAAGACAGCGGGCAGGGGTTAACGCTTTCCAACATCACCAAAACCATCGGTTTAAAACTATCAACCACCCACCGTATCCTCTCTTCTCTCGTCGAAGAAGGACTATTGGGCTTGAACCCGGAAACCAAGTGCTATCGCCCCGGATTCTTACTTTTTGAACTGGGCCGGTCCGCCAACCAGTTTATGATCCGGGATATCTATCGGCCCGCCCTGGAGAGAATCGCTAAAAAAACACGAGACACCGCCTACCTCGTTATTCGTGACGGTTACGACTCGCTCTGCATCGATCGCGTGGAGGGCACCGCTCCATTGCGGCTGATGCTTGATGTCGGTGCACGCAGACCTCTCGGGATGGGCGCTGCAAGTCTGTCCCTTTTTGCATTCTCTTCCGATAAAACCGTTGAAAAAATTCTCAGGTTCAATGAAATGCGATTCCGTGAACACAGCGGTATGGGGATTGCCGACATGCGAAAACTGATCGCGCTGTGTCGGCAAAAGGGCTATACTTTGACCGCAGGGGTGGTCGACCGTGGTGTCACCGGTATCGGTGTACCCCTCTACGATCGGAAGAACAAGATCCGGGGGGCCATCAGCGTGGCTGCCATATCTGAAAAGATCGATAAAACCCGGTACGATGACATTGCGGTACTGATAAAGGCAGAGGTTGACAAAACCTATCATCCGCCCAATTAGAGATCTGGATCCGCTCGGGGTACTCATTGTAGGGTTTATCATGTCCGTATAACGGGTATCGTAAAAAAGGGAAAAGTAAAAATGAAGAAAATCATTGTATTGGGCGGCGTCGGTGCAATGGCAACGGAAACGACCATCGACCTGGTAAATACCAGTGATTTTGACCAGATCACGGTTGCCGACATCGACCTCGAAAAGGTCGAAAACCTCATCGCAAAGCTGGGAGACAAGCGTTTGACAGGCGTAAAAATCAACGCCGAGAGTGTAGCCGACTTGGCTCAGTTGATTAAAGGTTACGATGTCGTGGCCAACGGTCTGCCCAGGAATTACTGCGAAAATGCAATTCGTGCCGGCATCCAGGCCGGTGTCGACATGCTGGACCTCATCAGCCCCCATGAGGAGACACTTACATTAGACAGTGAAGCCCAGAAGGCCGGGGTCTCCATTGTGGGCGGGGTGGGCATCACCCCGGGCATTACCAACATCCTGGCACAGCTTTGCGTGGACCGGCTGGACAGTGTCGAGCAGATCGATATCGATTTTGCCGCTTTTCGTTCCATTGCCCATTCGCCCGGGCTGCTGCACGTCATTTTGTGGGAATTCGATCCCCGGACGGATAACCGCTTTTACTATGACGACGGCAACCTGGTGCCCAATCCACCTTTTTCAGGCGCCCGGATCGTTCATTTCCCGGATCCCATCGGCGCCCAGACCACTTATTATGTCCCGCATGGCGAATCCCAGACATTATCCAAAAACGTAAAAGGTGTTAAAAAAGTCTATATTCGTGGATGTTTTCCGCCAAGAGCCATGGCGTTGGTAAAGACGCTCTATAAATACGGTATCTACACGGCAGAGAAATCTCTGTATATGGGAAATCAGATTATTCCACTGGAATTTATCAAACAATACCTGCTGTCCGTGCCGGAAGGGAATCAAACCGAAGTGTGGGGATATTCTGTCCAAGTTGAAGTCATCGGTACGCTCAGGGGCCACGACGTCCTATGTCGGTTCGTGACGAGCCATCCACCGATGGAGAAGTGGGGCGGGCACCGCGCCTATTGCAAAAACGTCGGCATTCCACTATCCATTGGTGCGCAGATGGTGGCCCAGGGTAAAGCGATAAAAAAGGGGGTAGACGGCATAGAAACCATGCTGCCTGCTGACGAATTCGTCGACGAATTGCGCAAAAGGGACTTCGTGATCAACGAATCGATGGACTACCTGTGAACACCCCCAATCTAATTCAGATGGGCATTATCATGCCGGAAAATTGTTATGCAAAATCTCAATAATGATACTGCAATATTAAGATTGAGATAATTTTAAAAATCGTAAATAATTAAATAGTTACCAGGGTTGGGATAGAAATTCAATAATTTTCATCTCACTTTCGAGACAATTGAGATACCGTATATATTTTTTAATTGAATTGAATTCAATATGTTAATGTGCCTTATGTCGCTTGGCGCGAATAATGCATATTATCAATATCGATTCCGGGAATTGTAGCGTCGGCACCTGTTGCCTGACCCGGGTCCGGAAAGGATTACGTAAGCCCTCTACTTACACTGAAGATATTGAGTCAAGTCGTTTACTCTGCATGGAAAGAAAGTAAAATTATGGCTGAACAAGATTATAGTGAATCACCCGATATTCGTTTTGTAGGTGTGTCCAAATGGTTTGGTGACGTTGTCGCAGTCGATAAGATCGATATAAGTGTAGAACGCGGCGCCTTCTTCAGCTTTCTGGGACCATCCGGTTGTGGAAAAACAACTTCATTACGTTTGATTGCTGGGTTTGAGCAACCCACGGAAGGTGACGTTTTTATTGGCGGCACCTCTGTAGTCGGCGTACCGTCTCATAAAAGGCCTGTGAATATGGTCTTCCAGGATTATGCCCTGTTCCCGCATATGAACGTTGCCGATAATATTGCGTATGGTCTGCGTCAGCGAAAGCCTAAACCACCCAAGCAGGAAATAGGTAATAAGGTCGATGAAACCCTTGAAATGGTGCGATTGAGTGGATTCGGCAAACGGAGAGTTTGGGAATTGTCTGGTGGGCAGCAGCAACGAGTGGCATTGGCGCGTGCACTTATCAATCATCCAACCGTGCTGTTGCTTGATGAACCGTTGGCTGCATTGGACCGCAAACTTCGCCGTGAAATGCAGATGGAACTGCAAACCCTACAGCGTGACGTGGGTATTACCTTTATCCTGGTCACCCATGATCAGGAAGAGGCTTTGTCCATGAGCGATCGGATCTGCATAATGCGGGAAGGACAAATCATCCAGGCGGGTAGCCCACGTGAGCTGTATGATGAACCAATCAACAGATATGTGGCAGATTTTGTTGGCAAAACGAATTTTTTTAATGGTGAAGTGGTCGAGGCCAATAATTCAAGCCTTTCTGTTAAATCAGAATCCGGCCCGGTTCTTGTCGGGGCACCGTCGAAAGGAGCGCCACTCCTTAAAAAAGGAAGTAGTGCTTGCGTAGCCGTCCGTCCTGAAATGATATCAATCTCTGCTGCGGTTGACCCGGATCATCAAGCGGACATCAATATAACGGGGCAAGTCAAAAACAGAATATTTCTGGGCGAACACTCAGAATACTTGATCGCAACGGAAGGTTTTGGTGATGTCCTGGTGTTATCTCCAAAAACCAGCGAAAGCAATCGTAGACTTTTTGCTCCAGGTGATCAGGTTTCCATTGGTTGGATGTCTGAAGCGGTTCTTGTGCTTGAAGATACCTAGCGCTGTATTGTAAATCCGTCAGTCAGTGCTTATCAATCAATAACGGATCGACATCAATTAGGAGGATGAAATGAGTCAAATTAGCAAAGAGAATAAGCCGATTACGTCAGAGAAGCTTATGAATGAATTTCACCGCTATCAGAAAGGTTCTATTACCCGCAGGCATTTCCTTGGGGTGACCGGTATGGGTGCAGCTATGGCTGTTCTTGCAACAGCGATGCCCTCACTGCTACCACGCAAAGCTCAGGCTTTCGGTGATCTTGGGGACCGTCTTGTATTCTCGACTTGGCCGAATTACCACAACCAAGTCAATCTTGATGAATTTACAAAATTGACAGGTGTACATATTCAATTGAATGCATTTGGATCGAATGAAGAAATGCTTGCAAAGCTGCAGGCCGGCGGTACCGGTTGGGATGTTTTTGTCCCGACAAACTACACCATCTCGAATTATGTCCAACTTGATCTTATCCAGGCGATTGATTTATCGCGGGTACCAAATTATGATGGATCGGCGAACGATCAGAAATTCGCAGGACCTGCAACGGTAAACGGCAAGGTCTATTGCATACCGAAGAACTGGGGAACCACGGGATTTATTGTAAATACAAAAAAAATCAAGAGCGGCCCGAAATCCTGGAAGGCTTTCTTTGATGTAACCATGGGAGCTGGTTCCGGGCATACCATCCTTCATGATTACCAGTTGACGACCATCGGTGCCGCATTGTGTGCCCTTGGCTATTCATTCAACTCCATCGACCTCAAAGAGCTGGCTGCGGCTGAAGCACTGCTGATCAAGTCAAAGCCTCACCTGTTTGCCATCACGTCTGATTATCAACCTGGTATGCGCAGCGGTGACGCATGGATGTCGATCTGCTGGAACGGAGATGGTACTCAACTTAAAAAAGATCTACCGGAAATGGATTATGTGGTCGCAACCGACGGCGGAGAGATCTGGACAGACTTTTATGCCATCCCCAAGGATGCACCACATCTTGATGCCGCCTATGCATTTATTAATTTTATGCAGGACCCCTATGTCCAGGCACGTGAAGCATCTGTTCATGGCTATGCGCCAACCGATTCCCGTGCAATAGCCTTACAGCCCGACTCTCTAAGTAGTGATCCAATTTTGCATCCTGCTGCAGCGTTGATGGATGGCCTCGAATTTGGCGCGGCACAAACGTTGACGGATCCGGCCCGTGCAGAGGTGATGGCTCGCTTCAAGTCAGCTTGATCTGAATTATAAATGATGGGGATAATGATGAAGGATGATAGCAAACCGAACCACTGGCTAACGGCAGCTTTGTTGATGCCCACAACTATGTGGTTCCTGTTCATGTTAATTCTGCCCTTTATCGTTATCCTCATTTTCAGTTTTGGAGAACGAGCAGCAGTAGGAGGGTATGCTGGGGGTTTTACTTTTGAGCAGTATGCGAATCTTGCTTCGCGCCTGAAGGCATTTCAGAACACCCTGACATTTGCCCCCATCGGGACATTGTTGAGCCTGATTATGGCTTATCCACTTGCCTACTATCTGGCCTTGCGAGTAGGCCGACGCTATAAGCTTATCCTGCTTGTATTGGTGATCGTTCCGTTTTGGACCAGTCTCCTCATCCGTACATATGCCTGGATTTTCATACTGGGGGGCCGTGGTATCCCGTTAATGTTGGAATGGATCGGCATTGAGGGTGTCCGCCTGGTCAATACCCCTGGTGCCGTGATGATTGGCATTGTATATGGTTATCTACCGTTGATGGTGTTTCCCATATTTGTTTCCCTGGAAAAACTCGATAAGAACTTGTTGGAAGCTTCCAATGATCTTGGTGGGACCCCCT
>JAFDAT010000114.1 GCA_019313725.1 Deltaproteobacteria bacterium | reverse complement strand
ATTGCCGTGGACCAGCCGCCCGGGTTCAGCCAGGCGCCCTTGCTGGCCATCAACAATATCGCCCTGGCCTCCAGTGGTATCGACCTGGGCAATTCCGAAGTGACCGTCTCCGATATCATGCTGGACACCCTTGCGGTATCGTTGGAGCGCAACGCAGACCGTGAGATCAACCTGCTCAAGGTAGTGGAATCCTGGCTGCCTTCAGTGGCAGAAGATAAGGACGACAAGCTGGACCCGGCCGTATCGACTGCTCCCGTCGACCCATCTGCGCCGGCATTTGAGCTGCCGACCCTGATGGTGGAAAACATCCAGCTCAAGTCCGTCACTGCCCAGGCTGGACCTCCAGGTGACGGGAGTAAAGGTGGGTGACCTGGCTCAGCAGGCCATCTTCCTGGCGTCCTTTGACCTGGATTTAAAGGGCATTGCCGTGGACCAGCCGCCCGGGTTCGGCACTCGCAAACTGTTCAGCCTGGATCATTTTACGGTTGTTTCCGAAAAACCGGAGGTGCCATCAAAAGAGCTGGTTATCAAGCAGGTTTCACTCGAAGGATTGACTTCCTTCATTACTATGCGTTCCGATGGTTTGACCAATCTTGAGAAGCTCAATGAAGCCCTGCGCGGTCACCACGCTGAAACCCGGCAGAACAAAGAAGATATTGCCGTTGAAACAACGGCATCGACACCCAAAGGTATTATGCCACCAGTCCTTTTTGAACAAATTTCAATGGAGGGTGGGCCGGTCACGTATCGTGATGAAGTTTTTGCGGATGAGCCCCTTGAAGCCACATTGAAAGATATCCGGATGGAAGTTAACGGATTGCGCTTGTTCACGGACAACCCGGACGTTGATCCTGCATCCGCCTCTGTATCCTTAGAATTAGAGCAGCCCGGCGATCTGCCGACAGCCTATTTCGGTACGCTGGCAAACGTGGGGCCTGTCGGTTACGGAGTGCCCATGGTCAATACCCAGGTCCGCCTGGTGGGGTTCAAGCTGGACACACTGGGGTCGCTGGTAACCCCGGGTACCCGTACAGCCTTGGGCGCCACCGGCCTTGACGCGGGAATGGCCCTGGCCATGGATGCGGATTCGATCAACCTGAAAGCTTCTTTTATTACCGACCGTCATGTCACCTATAAGGGCATATCGGTGCAGGGGCCCCTAAATGCCCTGGTGGTAAAACCCGGACCGGTTTTAGCCGGTGTTTTCAGCCGGGTGTCCGATGGCCTGGTCAACCTGGGTAAAAGTGGTCTGAAATCGAGTGCAGATATTGTCGAAGGAGGTGTTGATGTCGCCAAGGAGCTTGGTTCGGGGACCATAAAGGTCGGGGTAAACCTGGGGAAAAGCCTTTTTGAAACCACTGTCGGTGTGGTGACTCTGGACAAGGAAAAGGTTAAAGAAGGTACTTCCGGCACCACCAAGGGTACGATTGATCTGACTGGAGAATCCGTAAAGGGATCCGGCCAAGCGGCCGGCGGCAGCCTGAAGAGCTCGGCTTCCGAATTGAAAGGCAAGGAACGGGTCAGAGCCTGGGATCAGGATATTCCGAACCGCTACCAGAAGTTCATGCAACATGCACGGGAGGCACTGGCAGAAATGCCCTATCCACCCGTCACCAAATAAAAAATCCTATTCACTGTTCGATGGTTGCAAGCAGGCGGCCGATCTGTTCATCCACCGAGGCCAGGCATTCGTGATAGCGTCTGTACCTGCCTTGGAGGTGTTCAGGGGGTTTCCAGTCATGGTGGACCGCCTTATGGGAGAGGTAGAGGCAGAACGGTTGCTTTCTTACGTTTTTACTTTCTGCGGTTCTGCCTAAAACTCCGTGACCGGCTTGAGCTTTACTTCCGGGTAAATCTGTCCATGACTCGGAGGCATGGAATTGTAAACCCAGTCGATGTCGAGAACGCCCATGGTCATCCATCGATATTTTCGGAATCCTTGAAATGTTCCTCGCACGAGCACCGACTGCATTTTCAGGTTGAGACCTAATATGGCCAGGCTGGTACCGGCTTCGATGGCCTGCAGTTCATCGTAAAAGGGCAGGGTGGAGAAGACGATGCGGCGGCTGTCCGAGGCCTGGCACTGAATAGCCGGTATGATCACGGGAAAGCCGTCATTCCCCAGAAGTGATATGAATTTAAGAGAATCGAGCTGGTTGAACAGGTTTTCCGCAAACGGTTTGAGTACGCGTGTCTGATCACCGGTGGCGGCAGCGCTTTTGGCAACTTTTGTTGCCATGGCTGCCGGTATGATTTTTCCCATGGGGAGTTTTTCTTCCCCGTAGGTTTCAACCAGATCAAGGTAATGGACGGTGTTGATGCCGAAATAAGCATTGTAGCGGAACATGGGCTGTTCATTGTAGACTTCGTATTCAGGGCCATCGGTCTTCTTGTGGGTCCAGCGGGCCTTGCCGCGCCACAGGCGTTTGTCCATGGACATGATCAGGAATCCTACCTTGGGGTTCATCTGCATGTACCACTTGCTGAGGCCCATACAGAACTGTCCGAGGGTCAACTGGCTGGGGCCGCATGCCATGATGCTTGTAATCAGGGTGAGGTGGATATCCCCGTCCGGATTGACGCAGGCCACCAGACCGATTTTTTCGGCCGGCTCGAAGACTTTCATTTCATCGCGTGTAAAAGAATGTTTAACAGTCATGATGGCAGCATCTTTTATTTCCACGGAAGCACGAAACTTTGCTTTTTCGTGGTTTAACCTTTTCGTGTTTTTGTGATTGTTTTTTACTCAATATGGTGGAGAATACCTTTTGAAATAAGGCATTAAGTTACAACCTTCAATTCGTTTTTTACGGGCGCATCTTCCGCTTCCATATCTTCAAGTCCGGCAGCACCGCTCCAATGTACGATGGTTGGATCAACGCCGGAATTTTTTGCGATCGACACCAGGTGCCGGATATGCGTTTCTTGTAATAGCGTTGCCTCTTCAAACTGCCAGTTCAATCCCAGGCGGGCGTATTTATCCCTGCAGAGGTTGTTGAATGCGCACAACTCCCAGCGTTTTACCCGTTGTACAAGATTGGCTTTGATCCATGCACCAATGCCGTTGATGTTTTCTTCCGTATCCGTGGCGCCCGGTATCAACGGGGTCCGGATCCATAACGCTTCCGGGTAAAGATGGGTATCGATGTAATCGGAAACGTAGACCAGGTTTTCGAGAATGATACGGTTGTCGCTGCCGGTGAAAGCCAGATGTTTTTGAGCATCGATCTCTTTGAGGTCGAAGAGAACCAGGTTGGCATACGGCAGGAGCCGGTCGAGGGCTTTCGTGCTGCACAGTCCGCATGTGTCTATGGCCGTATGCAGCCCCTGGGCACGAATCCGTTTGAGCAATGCGGATACGAATCGAGTCTGGAGGGTTGCTTCACCCCCGGATACGGTTACCCCGCCGTCAGATTTTTCAAAATAGACCCTGTCTTTGAGGACTTCATGCACCAGGTCTTCCAGGTTCCATTGTTGCCCTAAAAGCTCCAGTGCCGTAGACGGGCATTCCTCTACGCAGAGACCGCAGCCGTCACAGGCCTTGCGGTCAATCCGCACACCGGTTGGAGATATGGACAAAGCCTGCCGGGGGCATGTTTCCAGACAGGTGCGGCAGCCGATGCACCGCGAGCCGATCCAATGAATTTGAGGATGCGGTGAGATGCTTTCCGGGTTATGGCACCAGCTGCATCTAAGGCTGCAGCCTTTGAAGAACACCGTTGTTCGCTAGCCGGGACCGTCTTCAGTGGACATGCGTTGGATTTCGAGCACGAGTCCGCTGTTTTTTTTGTCTACGGTGATACTATTCATAGCGATTTAGCTTAAAAAATAGAGACGTTTTACGTTTTAACTTTTACGATTTAAGCAAAGGAATACTACCTTTTTTTGAATGGGTCGGCACTGCCAGCCAGGTTTCCTCCTTCGAGAGAGATTTTTAACGACTCCCTTATCATCGTGATCGCTGTTCCTATCAGCCACCTTATTAGAATGCGTTATGACTCAATCGATTGATCACCTCATTCTGGAGTTCTTTACCGACCGTGGTAAAATAGGCGTTGTAGCCGGTGATGCGAACCAGCAGGTGCCGGTAGTCCGTCGGGTTTTTCTGGGCGTCCTTCAGCATATCCGGATCGAGCATGTTGACCTGCAGGGCGGTGCCGCCGTTTTCGATGTACCCCTTCAGGAACGCCTTGAATTTTTGCCTGTGCTCCGGGTCCTTGATCATGGATGGATTGAAGGTCATGGTGTGGCTGGCGCCGTTGGGAAGGCAGTTGAAATAGTCGCTCCAGTCGCCGCTGCCGTCCGGGGCTTTTCCGCCAAGTACCTTGCCGACAGAATTCGTATTGGAGGTGGGGCCATTGATATCGGCACCGTTTGAAGGGCAGATGGCATTGGAAAGAAACTGCCCTTTGGCCCGTCCGTCAGCGCTGGCCGCCATGACGTAGCCGTCGCCGGCCCAGTAATTCCAACTCAGCATGCCGGGCCTGAACTGGCGTCCGGTGGAAAGGGTTTTGTATTTCCAGGTTTGGGTACACCAGAGATCCATAACCCGTTTGGCCAGGGCATCGGCGTCATCGTCATCCCGTCCATATTTGGGGGTCTTGTTCTTGGCAAAGGCCTGCAGTTTTTCATGACCCTGCCAATTGTCCTTGAGGGCCTCGATGAGTTGGTTCATGGAGCAGATCTGCTTGTCAAAAACCAGATATTTTATGGCCAGCAGTGAGTCCACCGTTGTGGCGAATGTCACGGCTTCCAGGGTCGTGAAACTGATTTCGGCCCCTCCCTTGGTAACATCGAGACCCTGTTCGGCGCACCCTTTGACCAGACAGGAAAGATAGGGGGTCGTCAGGAATTCAGCCCGCACGGCTTCGGATGCCTCGTACACCTCCGTGCATCGCTTAATGATATACGCTGTCTGCACGGTATAGGCTCGCCAGAATTCTTCGAAATTCTTGAAACGTCCGGCATCGCCGGTAGCCGGACCGTCCTGGCGGATTTTTTCGGGCTTGCCCTTCATAGGGTCGACAAACGGGACCAGGTCTTTCCCCCCGGTCAGGGCCAGTTCCACCGCCTTGAGAAGATTCAGGTTTATATCCACGGTGCCGGAACGGTCATTTCCAACCATGGTGTTTTCCAGGCATCCCACCGGGGCATATTCGTGCACATTTTCGGCGTTGATCAAGTGGGAAATACCGGCTTTTTCAGCCTCCAGCATCATACCGGCCATGGATCTTTCGTCAAAATTGAGCAGAAAAGGGGCGCCCTGGCTGCCGGATATCATGCCGATGATTTTGTCAAGCAGCGGTTCCGGTGAATTGCGATGAAGCCTGACGTTGGGTTTGGGTTCCAGAATAGGGGTCATCTCGTCGATGACCTCAAGGAACAGGTAGGTCAGGTCGTTGGTCATGTCCCGACCATTCGGGCCCATGCCCGACAGCGTGATAAGCTGACCGAATCCGGCCGTGATGCCCTGGTTGCCGTTGCGGATCATGGCGTCGTAGGCCGTGTTGCAGTGGAACCAGAAACACTTGAGAATCTCTTTGGCAAATTCGCGGTCCATGCCTTGAGCCTGCGAGTATTCCCAGTAAGGCAGCAGGTACTGGTCGATGCGTCCGAATGAGACACCCGGACCGGGGTAGTTTTCATCGCTCATGATGAGCATGTGGGTCAGCCACAGGGCCTGCACCGCTTCCCAGAAGGTTTGCGGAGGTTCCCAGGGTACGCGTTCAAGGTTGGCGGCCATTTGCTGGAGTTCCTGCTGGCGTTCCGGATCATTTTCATCGCGGGCCATTTTATTGCAAAGGCGGGCGTATCTTGCCGCCAGTTCTCCGGGGAGGGTTGCCGCGGTCAGCATGGCCCTGATCTGAGCGCCTTTGGGGCCGCCCTGATCCAGGGGGTCCAGCTTCGCGTAGGATTCTTCCAGCTCTTTACGGATGCCTTGCCACCCAAGTTTCAGAACACGTTCGTAACCGGGAACGAGATGGCCGCTGGTGGCGCCGGCGTTGCCGTAGCCATGGTCGTGAAACCATTTCATCTGTGCGCGGGCGCCCTTTTTGCCGACCACTTTCTTGTCATAGACTTTGCGTTCTTTGTGGGTGAAGCACGTGGAGGTGATGACATTGAATCTGCCGCCGGCCAGCAGGTCGCCCGGCAGGATTTCCTGGGGGACGTGGTTTACCATGACTTCTTTGAGGAACCAGGCCTTTCTCTCGGGCAGGGATAAAGTCCAGAAATCATCGCCGATAGGTATGTTGTGCGCAGCCTGATGGTAGCCGCCGCCCAGGGTGTCGATGAGCATGTAGACTTCCGGTACGATATAATAGGTCATTTCCTGGTACTGAAGATCCCAGGGCGTACCGGTGGACCAGGCCGTGTACTCGTTGTTCCAGCTTCGTTTACAGCCCTGGAAGTAGTAGTCCCGGAGCCATGTAATCCGCGGGGAGAGGTCCATAGGTTCTTTAATCTGATGGGGGGTACTCTGGGCCAGTGAGGTTGTCACGGCTTCCTCCTGCAAAGTTGATGATGCATGATAAAAATTGATGCGATCAAGTGAATTGATTATAGTATAAAAACAATCTTTAGGTCAATATCAAAGACGCTGGAGAGGAATTGCCATTTGTCGAAACTTAGAGCCAAGATCATGGTCATACCCGATGGCGGCCATTTTTCCCTGACTGACAACTGCTTCGCGCTTTCGGAGGTAGTGGATGAGGTTTTAAACATGTCGGATAACCGGAATTGAATATCCAATAATCAATATCCAGGGCCCGATTATCAAGTTCCGGCAGGGCTGAAGCCCTGGACTACATCGCATAAAGCCGACAGCTTTGTAGCGCAGGGATTTATCCAAAGCTAAACCGTGCGCTCAGGGTTTGCACAGAAATAAGTTCGCAAATTTTCAGAGTTCAGGCGCCCGTTCAGCAAGGCACGAAAATGCAGGAATATCTGGCAATTGAAATGATCCCGAACTCATTGTATTTTTCCGCGTGCTTCAAGCTCTTTGATAAGGTTGGCGAAGCCGATTTCGGATGCCAATGCCCTGCCCATGGCCGCGGCCGGGGCGAAGTCGCGAATAAAATTGATTTCCGCATCGCTGGGCGGTTTCGTCTCCGCTAAGGTTTCCGATATTTTCAATTCCCAGGGAACGTCCTTTTGGACGTCTTTCACCGAAATTCGCGGGTGAATTGAGGCGAGAACTATCTCTTTGGTTACGGGGTCGAATTCGAATATGCCCTTCTGGGTGATCAGCTTGGCAGGGCCGCTGCCCTGGGGAAACAGTCCTGAACGGTCTCTTTCGTTCCCACCGCCCAGGTAACCGGGTGAGGTGAAATATTCGAGTTCTTCCACGAACTCGCCGCCTCGCATGGTCAGTATCGTGCGTTTGGAATAGGAGATAAAGTCAGCGGCACCGCCCGACCCCGGCAGCCTCAGATCGGGTTTGTAATAATCCCCGATGGATGTGGTGTTCAGGTTGCCGAACTTGTCGATCTGTCCGACACCCAGGAAACAGATATCCACGAAACCACGGTAGGTCATGGTGAAGGCCGTGAACAGGTCGGTGGCACAGGCGTACCCTTTGCAGGCCATGACATCGGCGATGTGATTGGGCGGAATAACGGGTTCGAAGTCGATCATGCCGGCTTCCATCATCAGGTTGGCCTGGGGTGCGTGCAGCGCTTTTGCCAGCGCGCCGGCCGTGGTGGGCAAACCGATGCCCAGGATGACGTTGTCGTAATCATGGATTTCTCTGGCCACGGCAATGATCAACAGTTCGTCCAGAGTATATTTCTTAGTCATGCAGCAACCCCCTCTCTTCCAGCAGGTTTTCGATTTCCTCCATGGTCAGCCCCGTTCCCCGGTCTTTACCATTTGCATCCCACGTGGAGTGAAAAGCGGACCCATAGTTGGCCGGTGCCGAGTACAGGGGTTTGGCTACGAGTTTCTGGAGCCGGCCGCTTCCAAAGCGCTCCACGTAATGATCGATATAGGCCTGGCGGTCCTGACAATTGAAAACCCACTCATCCATCCATGCCTGCAGGCGCTTCCCACCGGCTGCGGCCATGATAAACAATCCCCACATGAGCTTGTCCTGGTTGTAGTGGCCCACCACTTCAGTGGGATGCGCTCCCCAGGGCACTTCGATGACGGCATCGGCCCTGAATGCCGGAATAATGGTGTGGTGCGGACTAGAGCGGATGATCTCGGTATCGACAATCTCTTCGCAGGTAATGATGATTCTTTTGCTGGCCAGAGCCGCAGCCGGCACACTGCCGATGGCACCCCAATATTGGGCGTTGCCGAACTTGTCGGCCCGCTGTACGTGGACGATGCAGACATCCGGGTTCGCAGCCGGTACGGTAACCACGTCCTTTCCGGTGTAGGGGCACTTGATGACACGGTATTTGTCTTCACCCATGAAACTGCGTTTTTTGAAAAGATCGGTAACCATGATCCCTTCGAACACCTGCATGAAGGAAAAACCGTGCATCCCTGCCATCAGGCGGGCGTTGTAGTTGTAATTGGTATAATCTTCAATCTGCAAGGAACCGTCCTGCAGGGCACGCTCCACCGCCGATCCCCCGTTTCGTCCGCCGGAACGCAGGACATAGGTCGCCACCAGCCGTTCCACGGCTCCGGCAGCCACCAGTAATTCGACATCCAGGATTCCGGACTGTGAATAAAGCGTGAAGCCTTTTTTGCCCTGCCGTATGATTTCGAAAACCAGTTCCATGCAGGTTCCCACCGTGTAGTTCCCGATAATCAGGTGGTCGCCGTCGTTGACGAACCGTTTGACCGCATCGGGAGCACTCATTACCTTTTCGATCGGTTTTGACATGTAAATGTCCTTTGCCTGATTTTATCAACAGCTTATTGCATTTAATCCCAAATCCGCTGTTTAAAATACCTGGAGTTCCGGTCCAAATACCGTGCCATAAAAATAAAAATCATACCACCATCCATTCCGCTCAGTCCCACTTAGACCGGTTTGAGCGGGATTGCGAAAATTCGATATATACCAGATTATGTCTCTAACATAGGCACATTCACAGCGAACCTGGCAGGTATCTAGTCGATCAGACAGTACTCTGGGCATTCATCGGTCCCTGTTGCTATCCTTTCAAGTTAAAGCACATAGCTTCGGATCACCTTCTGGTTCAGGTTTCAAATCTTAAAAAAAAAATCAAAGGCACAGTGAGTGGCGTTTCCCATCTATTTCAATTATCAAATTGGACATCTTCGTGAAAGAGATCCATAACACCTTCCAGGTCATGATTGTCCCATGCCAGATTCCATTTCTTTAATGCGTGCTCGAGTTCATTCCTGGTAGGTTTCATGCGTTGGCCCTTTCATAAACTTTATACAATATTGGCGAATATCTCAGATATTCCTCTGAATTCAAAGGAGGAAATATTGTCAAATCATAGCCGAAGTCCTCAGATGATTCAAACATAGCCGAAGTCCTCAGATGATTCAAATTGTATTTTGCTCTACGATATTTGTTATGAATGACACCTGCTCAACAACACATTTTTCAAAATATTCTCCAGAGTAGATTTCAAAATGTCCAATAGGGTACTTTATGAATTTGACCAGTTCACCAAGTGTTTTCTCAATTTTCTTATGAGCATCCGGTAAAGTAAGATTATCGTCCTCACAGAGAATGAACAAAACCGGGCAGGTGACATTTTCGGCGGATTTAAGAAGGTTTGGCTCATCAAATGCCAGCATTATTCGAGCGCATACTTCATTTTGAAAAGATTTCGAATTTTTCGCTATCTTTTGATAACCTTCAAAAAAACCTGGAGCGATCAACATTGCTGTAGTTCCCGGTTTTCCGACTGCTGGAAACGTATGGGAAGACAAACCGAATCTTGATCGAAGTTTATCTTTTTGGGCATGCAAAATCAATTTTAGAAACCAGCTCATCCCTTCACGTTTTACAATCATTTTTCCTTCTGCATGATGGTCAAGAGAAGGGGTCTGCCCAATAACACCAGCAATTCGTTTGTCCTCAGCAGCCAACATAATCCCATAATTACCCGAAGATGAAGTTCCCCATAGGAATATTTTTTCAGCATCAATTTCACTTCTGGTGCGGGCGAAGGCAACAACTGCTTTATTATCTTCGAGTTGTTTAGAAACAGAGTAGATTTGTCTGGGCTCGCCCTGACTATCACCAAAATGTCTATAGTCAAAGGATATCGCCGCAAAACCAGCTTCAACGAACCGCAGGGCATATTTTTCTAAAAGAAAATCTTTCGTGCCGCAAAACCCTGTATTTAAAACAACACATGGTACTGGTTTGGCTAAATCTTGAGGGAGGTAAAGCCAACCGCTTAAGGTCACACCATCTACCATAAAAGAAACATCCTGCCTATATGTAGGGTCATTTCCATGCCTTTCTTTTAGTTCTATTTGTTGTGTTTCCACCTTAAACGGATACAATGCGATAATGACCAAGTAACACGCTAAAAAGCCGAATGCGATGCCGAATCCTACCATGATGCTCCTTAATATCCTTTACAGAATTTAAGCTATGATTTTTTACGAAGGACCTTATCCAAATATTATTCTACACGCTTATGTTCAAATATTTTGTTTATATAGAATTAGGATTCGATAGATTAAAAAAGGTATGGAATAAATCTTTTGGTGCGTTTTGTGTACTCTTCGAATTCGTCTCCATATTTATTTCTAAGGTGAGCGTCAAGCATTGGAATTTGGAGGACAAGGAAATTTACGATGATACCGATTGATACATATAGACAAACAGGTTCCAAAGTTATCAACGCCAGTCCCACATATGAAACGCTGTCCCCAAAATAATTAATATGGACTGCATATTTAAATAATCCTTTTGTGTAAAGCTGCCCTTTATTTTCTATGCTTCTTTTCCAAGAAAAACGCTGGTAATCCGCCAACGTATTTATATAAGACCCCCCTATGAAAAGGAAAACACCAACCATATCGATCAAACCAATTGGTTGAGGCTGACTCCCGGCGGAAATTCCAAAAAAACAAAACATCATGAAAAATAAGACTGAAACCAGGCTGCCCTCGAACCAGCTGATTTTTCGTTTTAAAAAAATGAACATACATATCGTGAATCTAATAAAATATAAAAGACTGCAAGATGCCATGATCATTTGGCGGTAGGTATTTCCAGACTCCGTTTCATACCTGAATAAATCAATCAATAATTCAGAATATCCGGAGGAGAGCGCGACCGAGACAAAAATCCCACCCAGAATACTTGCGGATAATAACACCTTGACTGTTATCGAAGGTGAATGTTCATCCTGAAAAGCCATACACAACCAGCCCAGCCCATCATTCACAAAATATTTTGTTCCGTCTAATCCTTGACCCGCGTTAACAGCACTTTATAAATGTATCACCTATTGAATTTATAATGAGAAAAGGTTGGGAGAAACCACTTGAAATACTTAGAATTAAATATCGTAACAAGGGTATTTTGTCAAATTTGTAAGAAAATATCGTGTTGGAGATTATTACCTGGTCTAAAACTGAGGACTTCTTGCCATAGTCCATTTTCCTATCATTTCAGGACTATAAATGATATTCTTTTAGAATATATCAACACCTTAAAAACATTCAGTACCAACAGCTAATTGATATCAATGATTTTCAGGACATCGGCAATTTCTTCTGCCGGATCGTCTTTGATCCACTGATCGCTGTAATTCAGGCAGTTGCAGATGAATTCGGTGTTATGGATGCGGGTCTGCTTGCGGTAGTGGACATGGCCGCACAAAACGTAGCGGACATCGTATTCAAGGGCCAGTTCCCCATATTGGGTGCTGCCCAGAAAGGCGTTCAGGTAGGACCACATGCGGTTGGGTTCCGGTACTGTAAAATATTGAAGCGGCAGGACATGCAACACGAGGATAATCTTCCGGTTGCGGTGGGCCTGGAGTTGTTTTTCCAGCTTTTCAAAAAAATAGCGGTGCATTTCGATTGTGGGACACCCCCAGACGGCCTTGACTTTGTCCTGCCACAGGCGGCCGTCGATTTTCATACGGTCAAATTCTTCAGTTGAAAATTCAGGACTGCCGAAGGAGTAGTCGTACCATCCGATGTCGCCGATGGCGACCCAGTCGCCGTCCAGGCGGCGGGGCCCGTTGGCCAGGTTGCCGGTAAAGCTTTTCAGCTGGTCATACGCATCCCAGGCGGTGATGTCGGGGTGACATTCGTTCCATATGTCGTGATTGCCTGGTACGAACAGGCACGCCACACCGGTGGCATCTTCAAGTTCATGCAGGCAGGCAAGGGTCAGTTCGTAATCGCTGGCCATGTCCCCGGCAATGATCATCTTGTCGAGGCCCTTGGCCGTGATGGCGGATTTGAGGCCATCCATTACGGGGCTGCCGGCTTCCAGATTGATGTCCACGTGTATGTCGGACAATATGCCGATTCTCATATTTATTCCTTGATTTTCACCGCCCGCTTCGCTCGAGTCGCAGCGTACGCAGAGGATATATAAGAAAAACAAATCTAGATCTAAAACGCTGCGTTCTTCGCATCTGTGGTTACGTTTTTCAAATTTTCGGGTTCAGTTTTTCAGACAGTACATCCCCCAGGATATTGAAGCAGAAAACGGTCAGGGCCAGGGCGAGGCCCGGATAAATGGCCATCCAGGGGGCCAGTGCGAGGTAATTGCGGGCGTCTTTCAGCATGAGGCCCCAGCTGGCAGTGGGGGGCTGTGTGCCCAGGCCCAGGTAGGAGAGCGAGGCTTCGATGACCACTGTCAGGGCAAAGGTAATGGAGCACTGCACGACCACCTTGCCCAGCAGGTTGGGGATAATGTGTTTGTAGACGATTTTGACAATCGGACTTCCCAGGGACTGCGACGCTTCCACGTAGCCTTCGGTTTTAATGACCAGGGTTTCGGCCCTCACCAGCCGCGCGAACACCGGGCTGAAGATAATGCCGATGGCGATCATGACCTGCAAAAGGCCGTATCCCAGAAACGAGACCACGGTAATGGCCAGCAGTATGGTAGGAAACGAGAGCAGGCTGTCCATCAGCAGCATCAGCGTGTTATCCGTCAATTCTCCGGAAAGAGCGGCAATCAATCCAACCAGCGATCCCAGCAGGACCGCAATGGCCACGGCAACGATGCCCACCAGCAGTGCCGATCGTGATCCAAAGATAATCCGGCTGAACACGTCCCGGCCCAGGTTGTCGGTTCCCAGCAGATGGGATCGTCCCGGCGGCGAAAAGCGTTCGTCCAGATTCTGTTCCACCGGGTCGTAGGGGGCTATTTTAGGGGCTGCCATGGCCGCAGTCCCTAAAACAACCAGGAACAGGATCGAAAGATAAAAAAGTACTGTCGAGGCGTTTATTTTCATGATGTCGGTTTAGATAAACTGGAACCACAAAGACACAAAGTTTAAAGTGAGCTAAAGTTTAAAGTGAACTAAAGTTGATGTATCGCTTCGCTCTATCTTTTATCTAAAAAGATAGAATTCCTTAACTTTAGTCACTTTAGTTCACTTTAGCCCACTTTAGACACTCATATGTTATGGCGTAGATACTCCCTTCCAGGGAGCATCCAGTGCCGGGCCCTC